>NZ_SOHC01000066.1:0-106341 GCF_004403955.1 Cryobacterium sp. TMT1-2-1 | reverse complement strand
CGATCCGAGCCCACTGGTGATCGGTCAGCAAAGCAGTACGAGACATCCCTCCACCCTCCCAAACGAATCACGATTCGATTAGGAGACACGCCCTAGGACGCACGACTAGGACGCGCGACTAGGACGTGAGGGTGGCGATCCAGGTCTCGACGTCGGCGGCGGTGCGCGGGATCGCGGCGGAAAGGTTCTCCGCACCGTCCGCGGTCACGACGATGTCGTCTTCGATCCGCACGCCGATGCCGCGGTACTCGGCGGGAACGGTGAGATCGTCCGACTGGAAATACAGGCCTGGCTCGATGGTGAACACCATGCCGGCTTCGATCACGCCGTCCATGTACATCTCGCGCCGCGCCTGCGCGCAGTCGTGCACGTCGAGACCGAGGTGGTGGCTCGTGCCGTGCACCATGTAGCGGCGGTGGTGGCCGTTCTCGGGCTGCAGCGCCTCCTCGGCAGTGACCGGGAGCATGCCCCACTCGGCGGTGCGGCGGGCGATGACGGCCATTGCGGCGGCGTGCACTTCTCGGAACACGATGCCGGGGCGGACGACGGCGAAGGCGGCATCCGCTGCCTCGAGCACGGCGTCGTAGACGCGGCGCTGCACCTCGCTGAAGCTGCCGTTGACCGGCAGGGTGCGGGTGATGTCTGCGGTGTAGTAGCTGTCGAGTTCGACGCCGGCGTCGAGCAGGATCATGTCGCCCGGCACGACGGGGCCGTCGTTGCGGGTCCAGTGCAGGATACAGGCGTGCGGGCCGGAGGCCGCGATCGTGTCGTAGCCGACCGCGTTGCCGTCGACCCGGGCGCGCGTGTTGAACACGCCTTCCACGAGGCGCTCGCCGCGCTGGTGCGTGCTCGACCGGGGCAGGTCACTGATGACGTCGTCGAAGCCGCGCCCGGTGGCCGCGACGGCGAGGCGCATCTGCTCGATCTCGTACGAGTCCTTGACGAGGCGCAGCTCCGACAGGTCGCGGGCGAGCTGCTTGTCCGGGTCGTGCTCGGCGTTGACCTCGAGGCTGAACGGCGAGTCGGAGGCGTTCATGCTGAGCACCTTGTCGGCGGCGAACCGGAGGCGGGCCTCGTCTACTTCTTCGGTGAATTCGGGATCCGCGCCGCGTACGACGAGGGTCTCGCTGTCGACGGACCGGAGCACGGACTCGAGCTCGGCGATGCCGCGCACGGCCAGGCCGAGGTCGGCCGAAACCTGCTCGATCGACGGCCGCGGGCCGATCCAGAACTCGCCGATCTCGGCGTTGGCATAGAACTCGTCGGAGTCGCGACCCGCAGCCTCGCGGAAGTACAGGGTCGCCTCGTGGCCGGCGGCGGTCGGCTCGAGCACGAGCACGGCGCCGGGCTCGGCGTCGGCGCCCCAGCCGGTGAGGTGCGCGAAGGCCGAGTGGGCACGGAAGGCGTAGTCGGTGTCGTTCGAGCGCTGCTTGAGACGACCGGCGGGGACGACCAGGCGCTGTCCCGGGTACAGCGCGGACAGGCGTGCGCGGCGGGCCGCGGCAAACGGAGCCTGCTCCCGGGCCGTGGGGACCGCGTCAGTGCGGTCCGCCCACTGGCTGGAGATATATGACTTGAAGACGTCCGAATTCGGTGTGGTGGAGCGGTTCTCGTTCGAACGGGGGACGGGGGTGATCACAGTGTCGGTAGAGGCCATTGCGCCATTCTCCCACTGCTCGTCGCGCATCCGCTGAGCGCGGGCCCGTCCTCGGCTCGTGCCTCCGCTCGTTCCTCTCGCCGAACTGTGAGTTTGGCACCTTCGTGGCCGTCGGGAAGGTGCCAAACTCACAGTTCGGCGGCATAGGAGGCGGCGGCGGCGCGGCGGCGGCGGCGGCGCGGCGCGGGGACGCGCGGGTCAGGGGGCGAGGGAGAGGGTGGCGACGATCGGACGGTGGTCGCTGCCGGAGGCGTCCCGCGAGCCGATCACGCTCATGCTGTCGACCTGCCAGTTCGGGGTCGTGAGCACGTGGTCGATGGGGCTCCCCAGCAGCTTCGGCGCTGAGGCCGGCCAGGTGCCGACGGCCGCAGATCCGGCCGACAACGCGGCATCCCGGCAGTCGCCCAAAACGGCCGAGTCGACCGGAGCCCTACCGGCCATGTGGTCGATCGTCGCGTTGAAATCCCCGGCCATGATGATGTCGTCGCCGGTGCACTGGGTGGCCAGCCAGTCCAGGTCGGAGCGCCAGTTCGACATTTCGAACTGGATCGGCGAGACGGCGTGCACGGCGATCACCGTCGGTCCCTTCCCGTCGGTCGGGGCGGCGACGACGGTCGGCAGCACGTTGGTGTTGCCCGGCGGGCCGGAGCCCGCGGCGCTGGTCACCTCGTAGTCGCCGAGTTCCGGGCTGATCAGCAGCGTCGTCGATCGCGCCTTCGAGACGAGGTCGAAGGCGACGGTGTGCACCCACATCGGCCGCCCGCTGACGCGCATCGCCTCGGCGATGGCCACACCGGTCTTCTCGGTCGTCTCGGGCAGGGTGAGGATGTCGGCATCCTGCTCGAGGGCCAGCTTCGCGATCTCCTCGGCCCCGGGCGCGTCCCCGAGGGTGTTCCAGCTGAGCACGGTGACGCGCTGGGCCGTGCCTGCCTCCTCGGCCGGAGACCCGGTCTCGGCCGCGGCCGGCACCGCGGCATCCGGTCCGATGCCCCGCGAAGCCACAATGGCGAGGTTCGCAACGCCGAACACGAGGAGGGCCGCCACGAGCAGCCCGGCCAGGGCGCGCAGGGGGCGGAAGAGCATGATCAGCAGCAGTACGACCACGAGCGCGGCCGCGCCGACGAGCATGAGGCCGCGCAGCGACACCGCGTGGGCGATGATCCAGGTGTTCTGCAGCCCGAAGAATTGCGGCCAGCTGAGGATCAGCAGGGCGACGGAGGCCCCGATGACAATCAGGGCGCTGAGGAATCGGGTAGGCATGGCCTGTTCAGGCTAGGCGAGATTGCTGGAAGTCGGCTCAGCCACGCCCCGGCCGTCCCGCCCAACTAGCATGGGGACATGGCAGGCGAGCGGCGTTTCAGGGGTCCCATCGACCTGCACACCCACTCCAGCGTCTCGGACGGCACGGAGTCCCCGTCCCAGTTGATCCGGGCGGCCGCGGCGGCCGGCCTCGGCACGGTCGCGCTGACCGACCACGACTCGACCGCCGGCTGGCCCGAGGCCGCTCGGATGGCCGGCGAAGTGGGCATCACGCTCATCCGCGGCATGGAGTTCAGCACCCGCGAGCGCTTCACCAGCGTGCACCTGCTGGCTTACCTGTTCGACCCGTCGGATGCCGGAATCGTTGCGGAGACGGCACGGATCCGCGCGGCGCGACTCACCCGGGCCGAGCAGATGGTGGAACGGATCGGGGCCGACTACGAGCTGACCTGGGACGATGTCCTCGCGCAGACGACGGAGGGCGCCACGGTCGGCCGACCGCACATCGCCGACGCGCTGGTCGCGCGCGGCCTGGTCCTCACTCGCAGCGAGGCCTTCGCCGGCATCCTGCACTGGGAGGCCGGGTACTACCAGCCGCACTACGCTCCCGATCCGCTCTTCGCGATTCGCCTGGTTCGGGCGGCCGGCGGAGTACCGGTGCTCGCGCATCCGGCGACGCGCGGGTTGGCGCACATGCTTCCGGAGAAGCGGCTCGCGGAAATGGTCGAGGCGGGGCTGTTCGGACTCGAGCTGGAGCACCGGGAAAACGAGCCGGCTGCCAAGGCGCGCCTGTACGAGCTGGCGGCCAAGTACGGACTGGCCGTGACCGGGTCGAGCGACTACCACGGCACCGGCAAGCCGAACCGGCTGGGCGAGAACACGACGTCGTCCGAGGTGCTCGAGCAGATCATCGAGCAGGGAACGGGCACCCCGCCGATCTACGGCTGACGCGGTCGCCCGGCCGCGCGCGTCACCATCCGTTGAGATGCGGAGAAAGTACCTTCGTTGGCGCTGGGAAGGTACTTTGTCCGCGACTCAGTTTCGTTGCGCTGGCGGATGCGCGAGTGCTGCTGCACTCTGCCTGCTGCCCGCTGCCTGCTGCCTTCAGTGTCGTCAGCCCGCGCGCAATGGGTCGCGAGGTGTCTCAGGGTTGAGATGCGGAGAAAGTACCTTCGTTGGCGCTGGGAAGGTACTTTGTCCGCGACTCAGTTGCGCGGCGGGTGCGGGTGCGGGTGCGGGTGCGGAGAAACCACCCTCCCTGGCGCCGGGAGGGTGGTTTCTCGCAACTCAGTTGCGGCTGGGTGAGGGAGAGACGGCCGGTCTAGACCGCGCCGGTGCTGCCGGCCTGCGGCGAGCGGCGACGGCTGCGGCTGCGGCGGCGGGGAGCGCTGTTGCCGTCGTGGTGCTCGGCGCCTCCGCCATCGTGGGTGCCGGCCGCCGGCGTGGCCGCGGGGGCATCCGGGTTGGTGCTGCTGCTGACCCTGGTGCGGGTGCGGGGCGGACGGCCGCCGGCCACGTCGCCGGAGCGCCCGTGGTCTGAACGGCCTGAGTCGGAACGGCCCGAGTCGGAACGGCCCGCACCGGCGGAGCGACCGGCGCCACCGGAGCGGCCCGCGCCACCGGAGCGGCCGGAGTCCGAGCGACCCCCAGCGGCGCCGGCGACGACCTCCTTGATCGGGGTGGCCCGCAGGCGGCCCTTGGAGCCGACCGGGATGTTCAGGTCGGTGAAGAGGTGCGGCGAGGACGAGTACGTCTCCATCGGCACGGGGGTGCCGAAGTCGAGCGCCTTGTTGATGAGCGTCCACTTGTGCATGTCGTCCCAGTCGACGAAGGTCACGGCGATGCCGGTCTTGCCGGCGCGGCCGGTGCGGCCGACACGGTGCAGGTACGCCTTGTCGTCTTCGGGGATGGTGTGGTTGATCACGTGGGTGACGTCTTCGACGTCGATGCCGCGGGCGGCGACATCCGTGGCAATCAGGATGTCCTTCTTGCCGGCCTTGAACGAGGCCATGGCGCGTTCGCGCTGTTCCTGGTTCAGGTCGCCGTGCACGGCGGTGGCGTTGAAGCCGCGGTCGCCGAGCTCCTCGACGAGCTTCGCGGCGGCGCGCTTGGTGCGGGTGAAGATGACGGTCTTCCCGCGGCCGTCGGCCATCAGGATGCGGCCGATCACCTCGTCCTTGTCCATGTTGTGCGCGCGGTAGACCAGGTGCTCGATGTTGGCCTGCATCAGGCCTTCGTCGGGGTCGGTGGCGCGGATGTGGATGGGCCGGTTCATGAAGCGGCGCGCGAGGGCGACGATCGGGCCGGGCATCGTGGCCGAGAACAGCATGGTGTGGCGGGTGGCCGGGGTCTGGGCGAAGAGCTTCTCGATGTCGGCGAGGAAGCCGAGGTCGAGCATCTTGTCGGCCTCGTCGAGCACCATTTCCTGCACGTTGGCGAGGCTCAGCAGGCGCTGGCTGGCGAGGTCGAGCAGGCGTCCGGGGGTTCCGACGACGATCTGCGCGCCGGCCTTGAGGGCCTCGATCTGGCCTTCATAGGCCTTGCCGCCGTAAATGGAGACGATCGTGGTGTCGCGGTTCTTCGCGGCGAGCTCGAGGTCTTCGGAGACCTGCACGCACAGCTCGCGGGTCGGCACGACGACGAGCGCCTGCACTCCGGGCGCCGGGCTCCGGCCGAGGCGCTGGATGAGGGGGAGGCCGAAGCCGAAGGTCTTGCCGGTGCCGGTCTTGGCCTGGCCGATGATGTCCTGGCCGCTGAGGGCGAGGGGGATGGTCTGCACCTGGATGGGGAACGGTTCCAGGATGCCCTTGTCGGCGAGAGCCTGAACCATGTCCTGATCGATATTGAGTTCGGAGAAAGTCACGAATGTATGCCTGTCATTAGCTTGAAGCGGGATGCGCCCGTCTTTTGCTTCAGGCGCACTGCCACCGATCCATGCCGATGGCGTGAGTCCAGCTTACCGGGCGGCCGCTGGGAACCGGCCTTGACGGGGCTCCGGCGCTGCGCGGCGCGTCGAGCTGTCCTAAGCTGAGCCCGTGATCTCGTGGTTTGGTAAGCGTCCGAAGCGGTCGGAGACACCCCGGCTGAGCGCCCGCAGGGTGAAGCAGTCGACGACGAAAGTCGACATCAGCGACCTCACGCCGCGGGTGATGCCCTACCTCGGCCAGGCCGCCTACTTCGAGCTTGCCGTGTTCGAGAGCCTCGCCTCCGCGGTCGCAACCGCGCCGGACCTGGCAGCGAGGGAGGGCCTGAGCGCCGCAGCGGGCCGCGCGCTCTCCAAGCACCACGGCCTGATCAACGAGATCCGCCGGCGCGGAGGCGAGCCCGCCGTGGAGATGGGCCCGTTCGCGCCCGCGCTCGACCTCTACCGACAGAAGACCACCGGCGCCGACTGGCCCGAGGTGCTGCTCAGCTGCTATCTCACCGGCGGACTGCTCGACGACTTCTTCATCCGGCTGGCCGACGGATTGCCCGGCGACGTCGGCCCTCGGATCGCGCACCTGCTCGGCGAGGATGCCGGCACCGAGGTGCTCGTGCACGAGCTCAAGGCTGCGATCAATGCTGATCCGACCCTGGCCTCACGCCTGGCCATGTGGGGTCGACGGCTCGTGGGGGACACCCTGCTGGTCGCTCGGTCGGCGATGGCGTTGTCGTCCGCATCGGGCACCGAAGAGTCCCGGATCGAGCCGGTCTTCACCGAACTCATCGCGGCGCACACCCGCCGGATGGACGGGCTGGGACTCACGGCCTGACCCGCCGGTCGAAAGCCTGACGCGCCGACCGAATGCCTGACGCGCCGCCCGGAATAACTCAGGCGGTGTGCGCAGCCTCGGCCGTCGTAAGGCGCTGCTGCATTTCCCGGTCGGCGTGTTCGCGCCGTCGGTGCAGCACGATGTCCACCGCGACCGAGGCCGTGGCCGACAGGCCGAGGGTGACCCACCAGATCCAGCCACCGTCCCAGTTCCAGCCGAGCCAGGTCAGGGCGACCCAGACGACGGATGCGACAATCGTTCCGACCGCGGGCACCAGCACGGCCCCGTGGAAGTCACGACCGGGCAGAAGGTACCGTGCGGCCAGCCCGAGAATGGCCCCGCCGAGGGCCACGAACAGGAGTTCCACGGCTGCTGCTAGGCGACGAAGCCGACGCGGCGCGAGGTCTCAGAGCCCAACTCGACATAGGCGAGGCCGATCGTGGGAATGATGTAGACCTTTCCCTTGTCGTCGGAGAGCTTCAGGTAGCCGGTGGACCCGGCGAGAGCCTTGGTCACCGTTTCCTCGATCTCGGCCGCCGGCTGCGATGTCTCGAAACCGATCTCACGGGGAGAGTTGAAGATGCCAATACGGATATCCACCAGATGCGCCTTTCGTAGCCTGTCCGCCCAGAGTACGACAGAACGCCCGGCCGCCCCGCCACCGTTCACTGTCGGCGGAACCCGCTAGCTTTGAATTCGTGACCACCCCAGGATTCGAGCGCCGTACCGACCCCGATCCCTCGGCCGACGCCCACCACCTGGACGACACCCAGCGGGCCGTCCTCGACATCGCCGACGGGGCATCCGCCGCCGTGATCGGGGCCCCCGGAACCGGCAAGACGACCGCGCTGGTCGAGCTCGTCGCGGACCGCGTGCTCCGGCGCGGGTACTCGCCGAGCGAGGTGCTCGTGCTGGTTCCGACGCGCTCCGGCGCCACCTCGCTCCGCGATCGCCTGGCCCTGCGGCTCGGCGTGCCCACGAACGGCCCGCTCGCCAGGACCGCCAACTCGCTCGCCTTCCAGATCGTGCGGGACGCCGAGGCGCGCGCCGGTGGCACGGCCCCTACCCTCCTCACCGGCGGTGAGCAGGACCAGATCATCGCCGAACTGCTCGCCGGCCACCTCTTCGACGGCACCGGCCCGAACTGGCCCGACCCGCTCGGGCCGGAGGTCAGGCGGTTGCGCGGCTTCCGCACCGAACTGCGCGATCTGATGATGCGCGCCGTGGAATACGGCGTGACCCCGGCGCGGCTGGCCGCCCTCGGCCACGGCGCCGATCGGCCGGAATGGGTGGCGGCTGCGGAGTTCATCCGCGGCTATGAAGAGGTGAAAGACCAGACCCGGCCGGGGCAATACGACTCCACCGAACTCGCCCAGTACGCGGCGGCGGTCGTGCGGGGCGTCCCTCGGGTCAACGCGCGAACCGGGGCACCCGGGGCGCTCGGCGCCCTGGACGGGCTGCGCCTGATTGTGCTCGACGACGCGCAGGAGACCACGCAGGGCACGCTCGCGCTGCTGGCCGAGTTCGCCGCGCGCGGTGTCGCCGTCGTCGCGTTCGGCGACCCCGACATCAGCACCGGCTCCTTCCGCGGCGCCCACCCGGATGCCCTCGGCCGGCTCGGCGCGTACCTCGGCCTCGGCACGGTCCAGACCCTCACCCTCGGCCACGTGCACCGTCACGGCGCTGCCCTTCGGGCGGTCGTGCACGAGATCACCGGACGGATCGGAGCCGCGGCCGCGGGAACCCAGCGCTCCGTGCTGCTCAGTCCGGCAGCGCCTCACCCGCAGCCGCAGCCGCACCCGCTTCCGGCCCCGCCCGCGCCGGCCGTGCAGTCCGCCATCGCCGCCAGCCCGGCCGAGCAGCTGGCGGTGATCGCCCGCCGGCTGAGGGAGCGCCACGTGATCGGTGGCGTCCCGTGGGGGCAGATGGCCGTGATCGTGCGCACCGGCTCGCTCGTCCCTGCGCTCTCCAAGGGACTGGCCGCGCTCGAGGTCCCCACCCAGGTTGCGACGGCGCAGACCGCCCTCCGCGACGAACCCGCGGTCAGGGCGTTCATCCTCGCCCTCGAGGTGACGCTCGGCCGTCGGCCCCTCGATGCGGATGCGGCGGCCGACCTCCTCCGCGGACCGCTCGGCGGCCTCGACCCGATCACCCTGCGGCGGCTGCGGGCGGCGCTCCGCCAGCAGGCGCTGGGGTCCGACGACGAACGCCCCGACAACGAGCGCAGCCCCGACCACCTGCTCGTCGAGGCGCTCACCGTGCCCGGCGCGCTCGCGCTGATCGACAACCGCACCGCCCGCAAGACCGCCGCTTTCGGCGAGAGCCTGCGCACGGCCGCCGCCGAGTATCGTTCCGGCTCGACCATCGAAGAACTCCTCTGGGGCCTGTGGCAGCGCAGCCGCCTGGCCGACACCTGGTTCGACCAGTCGGCCGGCACCGGGATCGTCGCCGATGAGGCCAACCGCAACCTCGACGCTGTTGTGGCCCTCTTCGCCGCGGCCCAACGGTTCGTGGAGCGCACGCCGGCTGCCCCGCCGGTGCTGTTCCTCGAACACCTCGTCGACACCGACGTGCCGGAAGACACGCTGGCGCCCCGGGCCCTCGGCGACGCGGTCGTCGTATCCACTCCCAGCGCGACCATCGGCCGGGAATTCGAGGTGGTCGTGCTCGCCGGCCTCCAGGAGAACGTCTGGCCCGACCTGCGCATCCGCGGTTCCCTGCTGGGAGCCGGCGAGCTGCCCGCCGCGGCCGGCCACCAGAACCCCGACCCTGACCCCCGCCGGGCGGTGCTGCACGACGAGCTGCGCATGTTCGCCCAGGCCGCGTCCCGGGCCAGGGGAGAGCTGCTCCTGACCGCGGTCGACGACGAAGACCACCAGCCGTCCGCGTTCGCCACCCGGCTGCTCGAGCGGCTTCTCCCCGACCCGAAGACGGAGGCCGACGCGCTCAGCCGGTACCCGCTGTCCCTGCGCGGCATGGTCGGCCGGTTGCGGAGCGAGCTGACCGGCACGCTGCGCCGAGCGGCGAACCCCGACGAGCTGACCAGCCGACGGGCGCAGGATGCCGCGGCGACCCTGGCCCGCCTCGCCCGGGAATCGGTCGCCGGCGCCGACCCGCTCGAGTGGTACGGCATCCGGGAGCAGAGCACATCCCGCCCGCTCAACGACCCGGATGCCGGCGACGGTCCGGTGCGCGTCTCCCCGTCGAAGATGTCCGCCGTCGAGACCTGCCCGCTGCACTGGATGATCGGCCAGGTCGGCGGCGGAGGCGGCAGCACGGCAGCCAACCTCGGCACGATCATCCACAAGGTCATGGAGGACGCCACCGACATCAGCCCGGAGTCGCTGTGGAACGACGTCGAGGCCCGGTGGGGGGAACTGGTCTTCGACGCCGACTGGCAGTCGCGGCTGCAGAAGCTCGAGGCCCGCACCCTCGTCGACCGGCTCGCCGCCTACCTCCGCGACGCCGGGCGGGCCGGAACCACGCTGCTCAGCGCGGAGGGCCGGTTCACCCTCGAGGTCGGCGGGGCGGTGCTGTCCGGCACGGTCGACCGGGTCGAGCAGCTCAGCGACGGACGAGCCGTCATCGTCGACCTGAAGACCGGAAAGGGCGACCCCATCGCCGACGCCGGGGTGGCCGAGCATCCCCAGCTCGGCGCCTACCAGCTCGCCTTCCATGACGGCGCGATCGCCGGCATCCCGCCCGGCACCGAGCTGGCCGGCGCCCGGCTGCTCATCGTGTCCTCCGGCACACAGAAGCAGAACTACCGCAATCCCACCCAGCAGGCCTTCACCCCGGAGCAGATCGAGACGTTCCGCACCCGAGTCGGCGACGACGCGAAGGTCATGGGCGGCGCCGTCTTCCTCGCCGAGATCGCCAACCACTGCCTCGACCCCTGGTCCTTCGGGTCCTGCCGCATCCACGTCATCAAGCAGGTCAGCTCATGAATCCCACCATCCCGCCCTCCGTCTCGGCCGTGCAGATCGCCGAGGCGCTGGCGAAGCCGACGCCGACCCCCGAACAGCAGGCCGTCATCCAGGCGCCCCTCGTGCCCACCCTCGTCGTCGCCGGCGCCGGCAGCGGCAAGACTGAGACCATGGCCAACCGGGTGCTCTGGCTGCTCGCCAACGGGCATGCCACCCCCGACCAGATCCTCGGCCTCACCTTCACCCGCAAGGCGGCGGGGGAGCTGGCCGAACGCATCAACCTGCGCATCGCGCAGCTCGACAAGGTTGGCCTGATGCCCCGGCCCGCCGGCATCGTCGGCGACGGTGTTTCCCGCGACTCCTCCGACCTGTTCGACACGCCCACGGTGTCGACGTACAACTCCTTCGCCAGCCGCCTGTTCAGCGACAACGCCCTCCTGCTCGGCCGGGAGCCGGAATCGGTGCTGCTCTCGGAGACCTCCGCGTGGCTGCTGGCCCGGCGCACGGTGATCGAGCACGGCGACGACCGGCTCGTGCCGTTCGGCAAGAACCTCGACACGGTGACGGATGCCGTGCTGCGGCTCAGCCGGGCGCTCGCCGAGAATCCCGCGCCGTTCGTCCCTGGCGAGCCGGCCGGGTCGCACGACCTCGCCGGGCTGGCCGCCGGCTTCGACTACCTGCCGGACCTCCCGTACGGGTCCGCGGCCAAGAAGAAGCCCTACGACTCGGTGACCGGCTCGCTCGCGGCGGTCGCCCCGCTGCCGGTGCTGGCCGAACTGGCCGACCGCTACCAGCTCGAGAAGCGGCGCCTCGGCCTGATCGAGTTCTCCGACCAGGTCGCCCTCGCCCTGCAGGTGTGCCGGAAGGTGGCCGGCGTCGGGGTCCGCGCCCGCGACCAGCACCGCATCGTGCTGCTCGACGAATACCAGGACACCTCCGTGCTGCAAACAGAGCTGCTGCACACGCTCTTCGCCGACCATCCGGTCATGGCCGTCGGCGACCCCCACCAGTCGATCTACGGCTGGCGCGGCGCCAGTTCGGCGAACCTGCTCGGCTTCCGCGCCGACTTCAACCGTGGCGACGGTGCCGACCGTGCCGACCGTGGCGACGGTGCCGACCGTGCCGACCGTGCCGACGCCGGGCCGGGCAGCCGCCCGTCCATGTCCCTCTCCTACACCTGGCGCAACCCGGCCTCCGTCCTCGACGCCGCGAACACCCTGGTGGCGCCGCTCAGCGAGGCGCTCCGGGCCAGGCCCGGCGGCATCCAGGTGGAAACCCTCAAGGTGCCCGGCGGCAAGGAGGCCGGACGGGTCGAAGGCCTCATGCTCGAGACCATGGCCGAGGAGGCCGACCACGTCGCCCGGTGGTTCGCCGCCCGGCTCGACGGCGGATCGCGCTCGGGCGCCATGCTGTTCCGGGCCAGGCGCGACATGGAGTTCTTCGCCGAGGTGCTGCGCGCGAACGGCGTCAAGGCGCACGTGCTCGGACTCGGCGGCCTGCTCTCGACCCCGGAGGTCGCCGACGTGGTGAGCGTGCTCCGCGTGGCGCACGACCCCTCGGCGGGCAGCGAACTGGTGCGTTTGCTCAGCGGTGGCCGCTGGCGCATCGGCCCGCGCGACCTCCAGGCGCTCGCCGGGGTCGCGTCCTGGCTCGCTTCCCACGACTGGGCGCAGAAGGCGGTCAGCGACGAGCTGAAGGCGAAGATCCGCGCATCCGTCGCCGGCGACGACGTGAGTTCCCTCGTCGATGCCCTCGATTTCGTTGCGACCGCCTCCGAAACGCACGGCCAGCTCGCCGGTTTCAGCGAGGAAGGCCGTGGTCGCCTGCGCGAGGCCGGCCGGCAACTGGCCTGGTTCCGCTCCCGGGCCGGGCTGCCGCTGCTCGATTTCGTGCGGCTGATCGAACAGGAGACGCTGCTCGACGTCGAGCTGGTGGCCAACGAGTCGCACGGCCGCGGGCTGGCGAACCTGTACGCCTTCCACGACACCGTGACCGCCTTCCTCGACAGCGACGAGCAGGGCACCCTGGGCAGCTTCCTGCGCTGGCTGGCGCGCGCCGAACGGCAGGATGACCTGGGCCCCCGCGGCGAGGCGTCCGAGCCGGGCACCGTGCAGCTACTCACCGTGCACGGCGCCAAGGGGCTCGAATGGGACTTCGTCGCCATCCCCAACCTCACCGAGAACAGCCTGCCGGCCAAGGCGAAAGAGGGGGCCGGCTGGCTCCGCTTCGGCGAGCTGCCCTATCCGATGCGCGGCGACAGGGCAGAGCTGCCGGAATTGCTCCACTCCGGCCACGAAACCCAGAAGTCCTTCGACACCGAGTTCGCCCGGTACAAGGCCGAGCTCGGCGACCGGCACGCCGCCGAGGAACGGCGCCTCATCTACGTTGCGACGACGAGGGCCCAGCGGGAGCTGCTGCTCACGGGCTCCTTCTGGGGCGGCGGCTTGACCATCCGGAAGCCCAGCCGCTTCCTCGTCGAGCTCTCCGACGCCGGGCTCATCGAGCCCGTCGCCGCGGACAGCGCGGACTCCGAGAAGCCCGAGGCGGCCGGCGTTGGCCGGGAGTCGTGGCCCTTCGACCCGCTGGGCACCCGCCGACCGTTCGTTGAGGCGGCGGCCGACCTCGTGCGCGGCGCCAGGGACTCGGGCCAGGACCGCCCCACGATCTGGTCGCGCGACGTCACCCTCCTGCTCGAGGAACGGGCGCTGCGGCAGGCGGGGGCCGGTGTCATGGCGCTCCCCACGCGCATCCCGGCGTCTCGGTTCAAGGACTACCTCGACGACCCCGCCGCCGTTGCCGCCGGGCTGCGCCGGCCCATGCCGGAGAAGCCCTACCGCGCGACCCGCCTGGGCACCCTGTTCCACTCGTGGGTGGAACGCCGGGCCGGCGGGGTCGGCTCCGGCGACCTGGTCGATGCGGGCCCGCAGGAACTCGACCTGGATTTCGACCTGGATTCGGGCCTCGATGGCGCCGGAGACGGCGACCTCGACAGCGCCACCGGATCCGTTAACGATGCGGCGCTGGCCGAAGAGCAGCAATTCGAGCGGTTCAAGGCCACCTTCGAGCGGTCCCAATGGGCCGGGCGGAAGCCCGAAGAGGTGGAACTCGAGATCCACCACGTCATGTGCGGCCAGGTGTTCATCTGCAAGCTCGATGCCGTCTACCGCACCGAGACCGGCTACCAGGTCGTCGACTGGAAGACCGGCAAGGCTCCCCGGAACGCCGCCGACCTCGAACTCAAGCAGACCCAGCTCGCCCTCTACCGCCTCGCCTACGCGCGCTGGAAGGGGATCGACCCGGAACTGGTCGACGCCGTCTTCTACTTCGTCGCCGACGACACCATCGTGGTGCCGCACAGGCTCTACTCCGAGGAGGACCTCGTGTTGGCCTGGTCGTCGGTCGTGGCGCCGATGTCGACGGGTCCCGTCGCCGCCTCCGAGTCGTGGAAGAGGCGCGGCTGATCGATCGCGCCCGTATCGGCCGAGTCGTTCCGGCCGGAATTGTCCCGGGCGCCGTTGTCTCGGGCGCCGCGGTCGGATTCGCCGTCGTCGAACTCGCTCTTCCGGAACTCCGACAGGTCGTAGGCGTCGGTCTGCATGGCCGATCCGTTGCCCGGGCGGGGCTCGCCCCGCGGCGTCGACCGCAGCATCGATTCGACCGCTGACAGGTCCAGGACCGGGGCGGTGGCCGGGGACAGCGGATGCATCGTCTGGCTGTGCACGTTTTCGACCAGCCCGTCGAGCATCGCCACGGCATCGTCAACGATGGCCTGGTTGCGGGTCGCGGTGCCGTGCAGCAGCCACCGCGCCAGTTCCATCTCCGCGTACAGCATCGCCCTCTGGGTGATCCGCGAGTCGCTGCCCTGCCGGGCGGTGGAGTAGGCGCTCATCGCGGCCTCCGCTTCCCTGCCTCGCGCGGCCAGAAGCCAGTGCAGGTCGCGAGCGGGATCGCCGACGCTGAGTCCGGCCCAGCCCAGGATGCCGGACACGGCATCGTCGGTGATCAGGAAGGATTCGGCCGACAGGGAGCCGTGGATCACGGTCGGCGGGAACTGCCAGAGCGCCTCATCGTCCGTGGCCTGTTCCCACCGGCGCAGGATGGCGGCCGGGAGGTAGCCCGTGTCCGAGGCACGGTCAATCACGTCGATGGCGGCGGCCCGACACTCCGCTGCGGTCTGTTGCGGCAGGCCCGCGGTGCCGACGAACGCGGTCGGCAGGCCATGGATCGCCGCGATCGCGCGGCCGATCGAGCCCGACACCCCGGCATGCCCGGTCAGGGCATCCGCGTCGAAGGTGTCACCGGCGAGCAGTTCGTAGACGACCGCGCGGGTTCCGCCGGCCGGCGCCTGGCCGACGAACTGGGGCACGTCGAAGGGGAGGCGGCTGCGGTTGCCGATGGTCAGCGCGCGCAGGGCGACGAGATCGGCCGACTGCTCGGTTTCGGCCGCCTGGGACCTGGGAACGCGGATGATCAGCCGGCGGCCGTCACGGCCGACGAGCAGTGCGGAATCGAAGCGACCGTGCGAGCGAAGACTGTGCGCGCGGGCCTGGGCGACGTCGAGTTCCGCAACAGCGGAGGTGGCCAACGCGGCTAGAGTGAGGGGGGATCTGGCCATGCCTTCTAGGTTAGGTCGACTTCCGTCCGGCGTCACCGATCGCCACGCCTGCACGCGACTTCACAGGTTGCCGAGATCGGGCCGAAATCCGTTGCCAGACCCGGAGAGGTTGTCCATGTCGTTCGCCTTCACGACTCGGTTGCCGCTGTCCCGACACGCGGTCGACCGGGACCATTCGGCGCGCGCCAACCCCGAACTGTTTGACGCACTGTGGGCGGATGCCCGCACCCGCGTTGTCGCGCTGTGGAACGGCAAGGCTCTGATTGCAGGGCGGGGCGAGCACGAAAGCGGCGACGACGTCCCCCGGCTCGCCCTGCTCGCGCCCGACCGGCTGCCGCCGAGCGAGCTGCGCATCTACCTCGGGCTCTCCCTCGACGACAGTTCGGCCGAGCCCGTCGGCACGCCGCTGGTCGCCGCGCAACTCGGCGATGACGCGGCGCGGGCGCTCGAGCCCGACGAGTCTCGCTGGGCGAGCCTCCGGGAGCTGGCGACATCTCTGTCCGACCGGGACGCCGGGGCGTTCGCCGAGGCGCTCGGCCTGCTCAACTGGCACAAGTCGCACACGCACTGCCCGCGCTGCGGCACCGCCAGCACAGTCGAAGACAGCGGCTGGACGAGGCGCTGCCCGACCTGCGGCAGCCAGGTCTTCCCCCGCACCGACCCGGCGGTGATCGTGCTGATCACCGACTCCGCCGATCGCATCCTGCTCGGCTCGAACGCGATGTGGGAGAACAACCGGTACTCCCTCCTGGCCGGCTTTGTCGAACCGGGAGAGTCGCTCGAGGCGGCCGTCATCCGGGAGATGTTCGAGGAAACAGGCCTGCGGGTGACCGATCCGGTCTTCATGGGCTCGCAGCCGTGGCCCTTCCCGGCCTCGCTGATGTGCGGTTTCACGGCCCGGTTGGACGACGGCCAGCACGCCGACGGGCTGCTCCCCGACGGCGAGGAGATCCTCGAGCTGCGCTGGTTCAGCCGCGACGAGCTCCGCGCGTCCACCGGCACGGTCGTGCTGCCCGGCCCGTCGTCGATCGCCCGCGGCATGCTCGAGCAGTGGCTCGGCGAACCGATCGCCCCCGGGCCTGACTGGGTGCGCGGATGACCCTGACCCCCGAGTCGCTCCTCGCCGGGCTCGATGAACAACAGCGCGTGGCCGCCGAGGCCCTGATCGGGCCGGTGTGCATGCTCGCCGGGGCGGGAACGGGCAAGACGCGCGCGATCACCCACCGGATCGCCTACGGCGTCATGACCGGCGCGTACGCGCCCAACCGGGTGATGGCGCTCACCTTCACCTCTCGCTCCGCCTCCGAACTGCGCGGCCGGCTGCGCCAGCTGGGCGCCGGCGGAGTGGCCGCGCGCACGTTCCACTCGGCCGCGCTGTCCCAGCTCAACTACTTCTGGCCGCACGTCGTCGGTGGGCAGGCCCCGCGCATCCTCGACGGCAAGGGTCGTCTCCTCGGGCACGCCGCCGAATCCCTGAAGCTGAAGCTCGACACGGCCACCCTCCGCGACCTTGCGGCGGAGATCGAGTGGCGCAAAACCTCCGGGCTCAGCATCGAAAAGTACGGCTCCGGCTCGCACACGCGCAGCCTGCCCGGGCGGCTCGACCTGGGCCAGGTCGTCGCCATGCAGGAGGCATACGAGCACCTCAAGGACGGCCGCAAGCAGATCGACTTCGAGGACGTGCTGCTGGCGATGGCCGGCATGATCGAGTCGGAGGCATCCGTCGCCATGCAGGTGCGGGAACAGTACCGGTTCTTCGTGGTCGACGAATACCAGGACGTGTCGCCGCTGCAGCACGACCTGCTGGCGCTCTGGCTCGGCGATCGCCGCGACCTCTGCGTCGTCGGCGACGCCAGCCAGACCATTTACTCCTTCGCGGGCGCGCGCAGCGACTACCTGCTCGACTTCCCCAGGCGCTACGAGGATGCCACGGTGGTGCGCCTCGAGCAGAACTACCGGTCGACCGCGCCGATCGTCGCCACCGCCAACCAGCTCATGCGCGGGCGGCCGGGCGCGCTGTCACTGCACGCCGCGGTGACCGAGGCCGGCGCAGAACCGTCCGTCCGCGAGTACTCGAGCGACATGGCCGAGGCCCGCGGCGTCGCCCAGCACATCGTCGAACTGATCGAGGCCGGCACACGGCCCGAGAATATAGCCGTGCTCTACCGGGTGAATGTGCAGGCGGCGGCACTCGAGACGGCCCTCGGCGACGTCGGCGTGAGCTACCAGATCCGCGGGTCCAAGCGGTTCTTCGACCTCCAGGAAGTCAAGCAGGCGGTGATGTCGCTGCGCGCGGCATCCGTTTCGATCGTGGGTGAGCCGCTGTTCAAGTCGGTCAGCGACGTGTTGCGCTCGCTCGGCTGGAGCCACTCGGCGCCCGAGGCGCCCGGTGCGGTGCGCGACCGGTGGGAGTCGCTCAACGCGATCATGGGCCTCGTCGACCAGTCCCCGCCCGGCACCACCTTCCGCCAGTTCACCGACGAGTTGATGGAACGCCAGGCCGGCCAGCACGAGCCGACCGTGGCCGCCGTGACGCTCGCCACCCTGCACTCGGCCAAGGGGCTCGAATGGGACGCGGTCTTTCTGGTCGGCCTGTCCGAGGGGCTCGTGCCGATCAGCTACGCCGGCACGTTCGAGGAGGTCGACGAGGAGCGCCGCCTGCTGTACGTGGGAATTACGCGGGCACGGCGGCGGCTGGCGCTGAGCTGGGCGGCATCGGGACTGCAGCAGCGATCCCCGCGAGAACGGTCACGTTTCCTGGCAGAGATCGGCATCCGCACCGCTCGTGCGGCCGGTGCTCGCGGCGCCTGACCTCACCGGTTTGGGCGTCCAGGGCCAGTGAGGCGCTCCAGAGTTCGGAGCGGCCGCCGGCCAGGCGGTCCTGCACGAGTCCGGCCACCCGGGCGGCCACGTCGATGCTCGCCCGTGCGGACTCGGTCGGCGCCTCGCGGCCGAGGAGCTGGCTGGCCATCGCCGGCCAGGCCCGGTCGGCATCGACCCGGTCCAGTTCCAGGCAGTACAGGCACGGCCCGCTGCCCGGCTCGACAAGCGGTCCCACCCGCACCTCACCGTCGCTGAACACGACCGGCAGGTGCGGAATGTCGCGGCGCAGCCAGCGCCGGTGACGCGCCGGCTCGAGCACGTAGTGCCCGACGACGATGGCCAGGGCGGGGTCGGCGTCGGTCAGCCGGGTCGGGATGCCGAGGTCGCCGAGCAGCCCGCGGATCCGATCGGCGGTCGGGCCGGATCCGTCGACGCAGACGGTCCCATGGACCGTTGGCGCCCTCGGTCCGGGTGCCGTGGCCGCGGGGGCCGGGAGCGCCCTCGGTCCCGGCGCCGCGGTTGCCGGCACCGTGGTTTCCAGCACCGGACGCAGCCGGCGCAGGAAGGCGGCGGTGTCGGCGGGGGAGGCCCCGGCCCGACTGCCGAGCATCACCGCGCCGTCCTGGGGCACGCCGCCGCGGAGGGCAGCGAGCACATGTTCCTCAGCCCGGGTGATGCCGGGCAGCACGAGCAGGGCGCGGTCGACGCCGAACTGGATGGTGTCGGGGGAGCGCCACACCAGCGGGTAGCGCGGATTCAGTCGGATAACCATCCGCAGATGATGCCTCACCCGCGCCGACCCGCGCCAGATCCATCCACACCCCAGCCGGCCCGCTCGCCGAACTGTGAGTTTGGCACCTTCCCGAGCCCAACGAAGGTGCCAAACTCACAGTTCGGCGAAGAGAAGTCGGAGAGAAAAGAGACGTCAAAGAGCGAAGCGAGACGGGGAGGGAGGGGGTTACGCCTCGTGCGGACGGTCGGTGCCGTCGTCGCGGAGGAGGTCCTCCAGCGCCTGGTCTATCTCGTCGAGGACCGGGGGCGCGCCGGCGGCCGTGCTGGTCAGGCGCTCGACCAGGACCTTCGGGTCGTCGAGGTCGGCCGAGGAGGGAACGATGTCGGGGTGCGCCCAGAGCGAGTCGCGCGCCTCGTTGCCGACGGCATCCGTCACGGCCTGCCACATCGCGGCCGCCTCGCGCAGCCGGCGCGGCCGAAGCTCGAGCCCGACGAGCGTCGCGAAGGCGGACTCCGCAGGCCCGCCGGAGGCCCGGCGGCGCTTGACCATCTCGGCGATGGCATCCGCCCTCGGCAGCCGGCTGGTCGCTTCGAGGGTGACGACGTCGACCCAGCCTTCGACCAGGGCGAGCATCGTTTCGAGGCGGGCGAGCGCGGCGAGCTGTCCCTCGGTCTTCGGCGGGATCAGGGACCCGTTGACCATCGCCTCGCGCAGTTCCTCCGGGTTCGTCGGGTCGAAGCCCTCGGCGAGGTCCTGCAGGCGCTCGGAGTCGATGCGGATGCCGTGGGCGAAGTCGGTGATCGAACTGATCAGGTGCAGGCGCAACCACCGGGCGTGCCGGAACAGGCGGGCGTGCGCGAGTTCGCGCACGGCCAGGTAGATCTGCACCTGGTCGGCGGGCACATCGAGCCCTGCGCCGAATTCGGCGACGTTCTGGGGGAGCAACGCGGCCTGCGAATCGCTGAGCAGCGGAATGCCGACGTCACCGCCGGAGACCACCTCGCTGGCGAGCTGGCCGACGACCTGGCCGAGCTGCATCGCGAAGAGTGTGCCGCCGATGCTGCGCATGACCTGGCTGGCGTTGGCGATCATGCCCTGGAGTTCCTCCGGAGCCTGCTCGGTGAGCACGCGGGTGAGCGAATCGGAGATGCTGGTCGCGACCGGCTCGGCGAGCTGGCTCCAGATCGGCATCGTGGCGGTGACCCACTCCTTGCGCGTCATCAGCTTGGGCTCCGTCGTCAGCTCGGCCACCGAGATGACGTCGTCGAGCCACAGCGCGGCGATGTGGAAGGCCTGGTCGAGCTGCGTGCGCTGCTCGGGCGTCGTGGTGACCTGCCCGGCCGCCGCGCGATCCTGACCCTGTTTGAGTGCCACGTCCGAGCTGATGCCGCCGCCGCCCCGCAGCGCGCCCTGCAACTGGCTCATCAGTGCGGCGACGCTCGCCGGGTCGCTGGGCAGTCCTGCTGCGCCGGCCAGCTGGCTGGGGTCCATGGAGGACGCGCCCGACAGGATGTCGCGCAGCATGTCTTTGAATTCGTCTTCGGGATTCTGACCCTCGTCGGGTCGTGAGTCGTCGGCCACTTCAGGCCCCTCTCAGTTGCTTGCCTCTACGCTATCCGGAGAACCACCGGCCGCAACTGGGAAATGACCTAGGCTGTTGGGTCCGGTGTCCGCCTGTCGCGAACATCCCCCCGAACTCACGGAAGGTGCCCGTTGGCCCTCTTCGGCGCTAGCCCGATTTCCCCCGCGGTCCGCACCCGGCGCGCCGGGAAAGCGGGCTGGACGGTGCTCGGGATCGCCTTCGCGTCCGGCGTCGTCCTCGGCGTCGTCCCCGCTCCGTACGCGATCGAGAAGCCCGGGCCGGTCTACAACACGCTCGGCACGGCGGACCACGACGGCAAAGAGATCCCGCTGATCACCATCCCTGATCAGAAGGTGTACCCCACCGACGGCCGCCTCGACCTGCTCACCGTCTCCCTGGTCGGCGATCCCGAGAACCGGCCGAGCTGGCTGGAAGTGACGGGCGCGTGGCTGGACCCGAGCTCGGCCGTCATCCCGATCGACGAGGCGTTCCCGGCCGATGTCACCACCGAACAACGCGATGCCGCCAACCAGGCCGCGATGGTCGACTCCCAGCGGGATGCCGTCGCCGCCGCGCTCACCCACCTCGGCTACGACTACCCGAGCAAAATCTCCGTGGTGTCGTTGCCGAAGAACTCGCCGGCCGCCGGAGTGATGAAGGCGGATGACCAGGTCGTCTCGGTCAACGGCGAAGTCGTCGCCAATGTCACGGAGCTGCGCCAGGCGCTGAAGACCGGCGGCGCCGGCACGGAGGCCAACCTCGGCATCATCCGCGACGGCGCGGAGGACACGGTGAAGGTCACGCCGATCGATGCCAACGGCGCCGTTGTCATCGGCATCAACGTCCGCATGGATTACGAGTTCCCGTTCGAGGTGCAGATCCAACTCGACCGGGTCGGCGGGCCGAGCGCCGGGATGATGTTCTCCCTCGGCATCATCGACAAGCTCACTCCCGGCGCCCTCCAGGGCGGGGCGGATGTCGCGGGCACCGGAACGATCGACCAGTCCGGCCAGGTCGGCCCGATCGGCGGCATCCGGCAGAAGCTGTACGGCGCGAAGAACTCCGGCGCCGAGTGGTTCCTCGCCCCCGCCGACAATTGCGGCGAGGTCACCGGGCACGTGCCCGACGGGCTCACGGTGTTCGCGGTGGAGACCCTGGACGATTCCCTGGCCGCGCTGGACGCCATCCGCACCGACGCCGACACCAGCGATCTCCCCACCTGCCCGGCCGGGTGAGCTCCGCGGAGCCTGACGTCCGCAGCCTGCCCTCAGCGAACACGCAGAGTTCTCTCGGTGGGGCTTGTCTAGGATGGAGTCTGTCCCCTATCACTAAGAGCAAGAGGCCAATTCGTGACGTCATCGCCCGCCGCCGCAAGCGCTCCCCGACGCGGTAGAGCGCCCCTCGCAATCACCGCTGCGATCATCGCGGGGCTGGTGGTGCTGTTCTTCATCTTCGCGGGCCTCTACGCCGACGTGCTCTGGTTCGACCAGCTCGGATTCCTCAGCGTGCTCACCACCCAGTGGCTGGCCGGAACGGCCCTGTTCCTGATCGGGTTCGTCGCCATGGCGGTCCCGGTGTTCGTGAGCATCCAGCTTGCCTACCGGCTGCGCCCGGTCTACGCCAAGCTCAACTCGCAGCTGGACCGCTACCAGCAGGTCATCGAGCCGCTGCGCCGCCTCGCCATGTTCGGCATCCCGGCACTGCTGGGACTGTTCGCCGGTGTGGCCGCGTCCACGCGCTGGCAGCCGATCCTGATGTGGCTGAACCGCACCGAGGTCGGCCGCAAGGACCCGCAGTTCAACCTGGACATCTCGTTCTACCTGTTCGACCTGCCGTTCTACCAGGCCGTGCTCGGCTTCGCGTCGGCCGTCGTGCTCATCTCCGGACTCGTTGCGATCGCAACCAGCTACCTCTACGGCTCCATCCGGATCAGCGGCCGCACGGCCCTCGTCTCCAAGTCGGCGCGCATCCAGATCGCCGTGACCGCCAGCCTCTACCTGCTCATCCAGGCCGTGAGCATCTGGCTCGACCAGTACTCGACGCTGACCGACGCGGGGGAGCTCATCACGGGCGCCGGCTACACGGAAGTGAACGCCACCATCCCCGGTCGGGCGATCCTCGCCGGCATCGCCGCGGTCGTGGCCGTGCTCTTCCTGGTGACCGCGATCATCGGACGCTGGCGCCTGCCCGTCGTCGGCACGGCCCTGCTGATCGTCAGCAGCCTGTTGATCGGTTCGCTGTACCCGTGGGTCATCCAGCGGTTCCAGGTGGTCCCCAGCGCCAAGACGCTGGAGGAGCCCTACATCGACCGCAATATCGACCTCACCCGGGATGCCTATGGCGTGGCCGATGTGAAGGAGATCCCGTACAACGCGACGACGGATGCCGAGCCGGGCGCCCTGCGCGCCGACGCGGAGACCACGGCCAACATCCGCATCCTCGACCCTGCCCTCGTCACGGACTCGTTCGCCCAGCTCGAGCAGTTCAAGCAGTACTACAAGTTCCCGGAGAACCTCGACGTCGACCGGTACACGATCGACGGCAAGTCCCAGGACGCCGTTGTCGCCGTGCGTGACCTCAACCTCGCCGGCCTCGGGGCCGGTGACACCTGGGTGAACTCGAAGACGGTCTACACGCACGGCTACGGCATGGTCGCCGCCTTCGGCAACCAGCGCTCGGCCGACGGCCAGCCCGTGTTCATGGAATCGGGCATTCCCACTGCCGGTGCGCTCGGCAAGTTCGAACCGCGCGTGTACTTCGGAGAGAGCTCTCCGGCGTACTCCATCGTGGGCGCCCCGGAGGGCACCAAGCCGGTCGAGCTCGACTATCCGTCCGGAACGGACGGCGCCCAGCAGACCTACACGACATTCGACGGTGACGCCGGGCCCAAGCTCGACAACGCCTTCAACAAGCTGATCTTCGCCCTCAAGTTCCAGTCGGAGCAGATCTTCCTAGCCGACTCGGTCAACGAGAAGTCCCAGATCCTCTACGACCGCGATCCCGTCGATCGCGTGCAGAAGGTCGCGCCCTACCTGACGGTCGACTCCGACGCGTACCCGTCGGTCGTCGACGGCCGGGTCAAGTGGATCGTCGACGCGTACACGACCTCCGCCGACTACCCGTACTCGACCCACGTCGGCCTGAGCGATGCGATCACCGACACGGAGACGCCGGCGCAGCCGTTCGCGCTCGACCAGATCAACTACATGCGCAACTCGGTCAAGGCCGTCGTCGACGCCTACGACGGTTCGGTCACGCTGTACGCCTGGGATGCCAAGGAGCCCATCCTGCAGACCTGGCAGAAGATCTTCCCGTCGACGGTCAAGCCGATGAGCGAGATGAGCGGCGAGCTGATGAGCCACGTGCGCTACCCGGCCGACCTGTTCAAGGTGCAGCGGGAGATCCTCGGTCAGTACCACGTGACCGAGCCGGGATCGTTCTACTCCAGGGACGACGCCTGGATCACGCCGGACGACCCGCAGTCCTCGGCCAGCAACCCGACGCTGCAGCCTCCGTACTACCTGACCATGCAGATGCCCGGGCAGGACAAGCCCTCGTTCTCGCTGTACTCGACCTACATCCCGGACGCGACCGGCGCCACGAGCCGCAGCGTGCTCACCGGCTACCTCGCCGTCGATGCGGATGCCGGTGCCGAAGACGGCAAACGCGCCGCGGGCTACGGAGCCCTCCGGTTACTCACCCTGCCCAAGGAAGACACCGTTCCCGGCCCCGGCCAGGTGCAGAACAAGTTCAACGGTGACCCGTCGATTTCCGCCCAGCTGAACCTGCTCAAGCAGGGCCAGTCCAAGGTGCTCAACGGCAACCTGCTCACCGTTCCCGTCGGTGGCGGCCTGCTGTACGTGCAGCCCGTTTACGTGCAGTCGACCGGTGAGACGAGCTACCCCCTGCTGCAGAAGGTGCTCGTGGCCTTCGGCGATGAGATCGCGTTCGAGGACACGCTCGATGAATCCCTCGACGTGCTCTTCGGAGGCGACTCGGGTGCCACCGCCGGCGACACGGATGTTCCGCCGACGACCACACCGCCGGCAGACGGCGAAGAGACTCCGCCGAAGTCCTCCACCGGTGACCCGGCGACGGATGCCGAGCTGAAGTCGCTGCTCCAGGTCGCCAAGCAGGCTCTCGTCGACAAGCAGGCCGCCCTTGTCGCTGGTGATTTCGCGAAGTACGGCGCCGCCGACAAGCGGCTCAACGACACCATCGCCAAGATGCTCGCCCTGCTCGGCCAGTAGGCCGCACCGCCCGAACCTCGCCGACCTGGATGGTTCCGGTCGAGTTTGCCCCGCACACCGGGCAAACTCGACCGGAACAGCCAAAGTCGGTGGGGGAATCCGCTCGAATCGGCCCGCTCGGTTCGACCCGGGTTCGGGGCTGTGGTAAGTTAGTTCTTGTAGCGCGGGGTGGAGCAGTTCGGTAGCTCGCTGGGCTCATAACCCAGAGGTCGTAGGTTCAAATCCTGCCCCCGCAACAAAGTAAACCCCCGGAATCATTGCGATTCCGGGGGTTTTGTCTTGCCTACTTCGAGGCCCGGCCGGTAGCGGCAAGCGGCCTGAAAAAGTTGCATAGACTGAATAATTCCGGGTTGAAGGGAATTATCCATGGCTGAGCTGCTTTACCGCCTGGGCAAGTTCGCAGCACGGCGGGCCTGGCTGGTCATCACGACCTGGGTCGCCCTGCTCGCCATCGCGGGCCTCGGATTCGCCGCGGGGTTCAGCGGTCTTGCCACGAGCTTCGACATCCCCGGCACCGCGTCGGGTGCGGTGATCGACGAGCTCGAGGAGCAGCTTCCCGACTTCGCCGGCGCCTCCGGCACCGTGGTCTTCGAGACCACAGACGGCTCGCCGATCAGCGACGAGCAGAGAACGCAGATCAGTGCGCTCGTCGCCGCCGGCGACGACCTGCCGGATGTCGCGGACATCATCGACCCCTTCGAGACCGAGCAGCAGCGCGCCGACCGGGCACAGGAGCTGGTCGTCGGACAGACCCAGCTCGACAGCGCACGCGCCCAGCTCGACGCCGGCCAGGCGCAACTCGACGCCGCGGGGCAGCAGCTGCCGGACCAGCAGCGGGCAGAGCAGCAGGCGCAGCTCGACGCTTCACGTCAGGAGCTCGACCGGCAGGCTGCCCGGCTCGGGCTCGGCGCCGAACTCCTGGGCTTCGCCGACGAGATCCGGGTCGTCTCGGAGGACGGGTCGACCGCCCTCGTCAACGTTGCCTTCACCGAGCCGCGCATGGAGCTGCAGGAGGAGTCGAAGAACGCCGTCATCGACCATTTCGAGTCCGAGCAAGTCGACGGCACCCGGGTTTCATTCTCCTCAGACATGGCGCAGGCCGTCCCGCAGCTCATCGGCGCCGGCGAGATCGTGGGCGTCGCCTTCGCCGCGATCATCCTGCTCGTGATGCTCGGCTCCGTGCTCGCCGCGGCCCTGCCGCTGGTCACGGCCCTTGTCGGCGTAGCGATCGCCAGCCTCGGCGCCCTCGCGTTCTCCGGCGTCGTGGAGATGGCATCCGTCACACCGGTGCTCGGCGTGATGCTCGGCCTCGCGGTCGGCATCGACTACTCGCTCTTCGTGATCAACCGGCACCGCAAGCAGCTGCTCCAGGGAGCCGACGTGCGCGAATCGATCGGACTGGCGAACGGCACCGCCGGCAACGCGGTGGTCTTCGCGGGTACCACGGTCATCGTCGCCCTGTTCGCCCTGAACGTCACGGGCGTGCCCTTCCTGGGCCTGATGGGCACCGTCGGCGCAGTCGCGGTCCTGATCGCCGTGCTCATCTCGATCACGCTCACCCCCGCGGCCCTCGGGGTGCTCGGTGAGCGCGTGCTCGGACGCCGCGCCCGCGCGCGCATCGGCCAGGAGCACCACGAGGACACGAAGGCGAAGCCGATGTCGACCTGGCGCGCCGTCGTCACCGTCATTGTGGCGGCCGTGGTGCTGCTCATCGTCGCCATCCCCGCGCTGTCGATGCGGCTCGGCCTGCCCGACGGGTCTTCCGAGCCTGTCCACTCGGCGTCCTACCGGGCGTTCATGACCACCGAGAACGCCTTCGGGGCCGGCGCGAACGGGCCGCTCCTCGTGACCGCAGCACTGCCGGAGGGACTCGATGAGGCTGAGGTGCTCACGGCCCAGGTCGACGTCGCACGAACGCTCGCCGAGCAGGACGGAGTGGTCGCGGTCGCCCCGATCGCGGTCTCCGACGACAACACGCTCGCCGCGTTCCAGGTGCTGCCGAGCGGGGGGCCGAACAGCGAGTCCACGGAGCAGCTCGTGCGGGACATCCGTTCGCTGCCGTCAATCGCCGACGACATCGAGCTCGGCCTCGCGGGCCAGGCGGCCATCAACATCGACATCTCCGAGAACCTCGCCGCCGTGCTGCCGACCTATCTCGCGGTCGTCGTCGGCCTGTCGCTGCTGATCATGATCCTCGTGTTCCGCTCGATCCTGGTGCCCGTCATCGCGACGGGCGGGTTCGTCCTGTCGCTGTTCGCCACCTACGGTGCGATCGTGGCCATCTTCCAGTGGGGCTGGTTCGCGGACGTGCTCGGAATCCACCCCGGTCCGATCCTGAGCTTCCTGCCCGTGATCCTCGTCGGCATCCTCTTCGGGCTGGCGATGGACTACCAGCTGTTCCTGGCCTCCGGCATGCGCGAGGCGTACGTGCACGGCGCACCGGCGCGCCTCGCGGTCGCGATCGGTTTCCGGGCCGGCCGATCCGTGGTCACCGCGGCCGGGCTGATCATGGTGTCGGTGTTCGGCGGCTTCATCTTCTCCGAGTCGACAATGATCCGCTCTATCGGTTTCGGTCTCGCGTTCGGTGTGCTCGTCGACGCGTTCGTGGTGCGGATGCTGCTCATGCCGGCGGTCATGCACCTGCTGGGGAGGTCGGCGTGGTGGATCCCGCGGTGGCTCGACCGGATCATGCCCAACGTCGATGTCGAGGGTGCGGCACTCGAACGCCGACACCACGCCTGACGGGACGACGTGTCTCCCCGCACGGGGTTGAGTTGCGGAGAAAGTACCTTCGTTTCGAAATTGAGAGTACTTTTTCCGCAACTCAACGAGAAACGCGCCCGGCGCGACGCGTTCGCGGGGGCATGACCTACGGAATCACCGGCGCGACGAAGTTGAACGTCAGCCCGAGCACCCACACGAGCAGCAGCACCACCGGCAGGTGGAAGATGAACTGCAGGAACGTGAAACCCACCAGATCGCGGGCCTTGAGCCCGAGCACCGCCAGGAGCGGCAGCATGAAGAACGGGTTGATCAGGTTGGGCAGGGCCTCGGCCACGTTGTAGATCTGCACCGTCCAGCCCAGGTTCATCTGGACATCCGTCGCCGCCTGCATCACGTACGGGGCCTCGACCAGCCACTTGCCGCCGCCCGAGGGCACGAAGATGCCCAGGATGACCGTGTAGATCGCCACGACGACGGCGAAGCCGCCGCCGCTGCCCACGCTCGTGAAAAACTCGGCCAGGTGCTGCGACACGGTCAGCCCGCCGTTGCCGACCGCGCCGGTGAGGATCGCCGCCATGGCGGCGTAGAGCGGGAACTGCACGAGGATGCCCGCGGTCGCGGGGACGGCCTTGGTCACGGCCTGCAGGAAGTTGCGGGGCGTGCCGTGCAGGAGCAACCCGAGCATCAGGAAGATCAGCAGGTAGCCGTTGAGGTTGCTGACGACGGAGAGCAGCGGTTTCGTCAGGAACTGGGAGACCAGCCAGCCCAGGGTCATCAGTCCGGCGAGAATGGGCAGGATGCGGCTGTACTCCAGCCATTCACCCGGGCGGGAGCGAAGCGCCGCGGGAACCGGCGAGTCGTCGAGGTCGACGCCGAGTTCAAACGCCGTCTTGATCGCGTCGCCGCGCGGGGCGGAGAAGTGGGCGATGGCGACGGTCAGCGCGATGATGATGGCGCACATGGTCAGCGACTGCCAGGTGAAGATGGTGGTGCCGAAGTCCAGGATGCCGGTGACCTTCAGCAGCGCCGGCGGCAGGGAGGCCTCGGTGGCCTGCAGTTGTGCGGCCGAGGACGACATCCCCAGCGCCCACACCGCGCCGAGGCCCATGAACGCGGCAGCGCCGAGGGCACGGTAGTCGACGCGCAGGTCGACCCGTCGGGCGATGGCGCGGGCCAGCAGCCCGCCGAAGACCAGGCTCAAGCCCCAGTTGAGGAAGGAGACCGACATCGAGAGGAAGGCCACGAAGCTCACGGCGGTGGCCGCGCTCTGCGGCACGGCGGCCAGGCGGTTGATCAGCCGGGCCACCGGCGGGGAGGTCGCCACGACGTATCCGGTCAACACCACCATCGACATCTGCAGGGTGAAGGCGGTCAGGTCCCAGAAGCCGTTGCCGAACGAGTCGACGATGGTCTGGGGTGAGGACCCGTTGGCCAGGGCCGCGAGGGCGACGATGAAGACGCCGACCAGGGCGAAGACATACGCGTCCGGGAACCACTTCTCCGTCCATCGGGCCAGGGTCTGGGCAACGCGTGCCAGCCCCTTTTCGGTCGTGGTGTCCTGTGTAAGCGTTGTCATGCGGCCGGAACCTCTTCGTTGAGTAAATCGTCGGTCTTCGTGGCGGATGCCGCGTGGCGGATGCTGCGGACGCCGGCGCCCCCGAACGGGGGTGCGCGCCTCTGGCAGGCTAGGGGTGGCGTCGCCGGGTGTCAATTCACGCCCGCGGTCCGACGTGGACCGGCCGGTCGCGTAGCGTGGGGCTCGCACGGTATTTCGCACAGTATTTCATCAGGTCCTCGTAACAGCGTTGTCAGGAGAACTCATGAAGAAGCACCATTCCGCCATGGAACTCGATGAGCGGCTGGTGATGGTCCGGCGCGGCACTGAGCACTTCGCCGAGGCCCTCGCCGAACTCTACGACACCGACCTCGACGGAGATTCGCTGCTGCCGGGCTGGACCCGCCGCCACGTCGTGGCGCACGTCGGCTACAACGCCCTGGCGATTGCCCGCCTGGTCGACTGGGCGACCACCGGTGTGGAAACGCGCATGTACGAGTCGCCCGACGCGCGCGACAGCGAAATCGCCCACGGGGCCGCGCTCAGCGCGAAGGAACTGCGCCGCCTCTTCGAGCACTCGGCCGCAGAGCTCGAGCGCGCCTGGCGCGGACTGCCGGAGAAGAACTGGACCAAGCAGGTGAAGACCTCCTCCGGGCGCATGGTGCCTGCCACGGAGACGGTGTGGATGCGCACCCGCGAGGTCTGGATCCACGCCGTCGACCTGGACGACGGGGCATCCTTCGACGACATCCCGGCCGAGGTGCTCGAACACATCCTCACCGACGTCACGGACGACTGGAAGGCGCGCGGCGAGGACGCCGGGCTGCGGCTGGAAGCCACCGACGGGACGAAGCCCGTGTTCGGCGACCTGGCCGCCGACGCGGAGGTCGTGTCCGGGTCGCTGGCAGATCTGGCCGCGTGGGCGACGGGCCGAGGCGTCGACGGCGTCACCTCGAGCACGGAGCTCACGGACGCACCGGTCTGGCTCTAGCTTCAACGGATTTCGAGTTGCGCGGGCGGTACGCCGTTGCGCTGGTGGCGCACTGCGCGCGCAGCGGCGCACGACCCGCGTAGCGCGCGCGGGGTCTTAACGGGCGCCGAGACGCCTGACCGCGTCCACGGCGGCGCGCACGGATGCCGCGGCCTCGGCCAGTTCCTCGGCCGTCGTCGTCGCGGCGAGGGTGAACCGCACCGCGGTCTGGGCGACCTCGGCGGGGTACCCGAGCGCGGTGAGCACATGGGACGGCTCGTCGCTGCCCGCGGCGCAGGCCGACCCGCTGGAGCAGACGATGCCGTGCTGCTCGAGTTCGAGCAGCACGGCCTCGCCGCTCGTGCCCGGGAAGACGAACGACGCGTTGCCGGGCAGCCGCCGGCCGGGGTGGCCGGTGAGCCGGGCGCCCGGGGTGTCGCGAAGCACGGCGGCGATGAAGGTGTCGCGCAGCTCCGTCGTGCGCAGGGCCGCCTCCTCGCGCTCCTGCTCGGCCAGCCGGAGCGCCGTGGCCAGCGCGACCGCCCCGGCAACGTTCTCGGTGCCGCTGCGCTTGCCGCGCTCCTGGCCGCCGCCGTGCAGGACCGGCTCGATCGGCAGCCGGCCGCGCAGGTAGAGGGCGCCGACGCCCTGCGGCGCGCCGATCTTGTGGCCGGAGATGCCGAGCGCGTCGACGCCGAGGTCGCCCACGTTGAGCGGGAGCCAGCCGGCGGCCTGCACGGCGTCGGTGTGGAAGGGGGCGCCTGCGTCCCTGGCGATCCGGGCGAGGTCGGAGATGGGCTGCACCGTGCCGACCTCGTTGTTCGCGTACTGCACCGAGACGAGGGTGGTGCCCGGGCGGATGACGCGGCGGAGCTCGTCCGGATCGACGAGGCCGGAGGCATCCGTTGCCAGCATGGTGACCTCGAAGCCGTGCAGCCGGCGCAGGAAGTCGGCGGACTCGAGCACCGCCTCATGCTCGATCGGGGTGGTGACCAGGTGCCGGCCGCGCGGAGCGCCGAGGGCGATGCCCTTGACCGCGAGGTTGGCCGCTTCTGTTCCGCCGCTGGTGAAGGTGAGCTCGCCCGGACGGCAGCCGAGCAGGCGGGCGACCGTGCGGCGGGCATCCGCCAGGGCCCGGGCGGCCGCCTCGCCCACCCGGTGGTGGCTCGAGGGGTTGCCGAACCCGCCGGCCAGATGCGGCCAGAGGGCTTCGAGCACCTCCCGGCGCACCGGCGTGGTGGCGGCGTTGTCGAGGTAGATCATGGCCGGGCCGATCAGCCCTCGGTGAGGATGACGATGTCGAGGCCGAGGTCGAGGGAGCGCACGCTGTGGGTGAGCGCGCCCACGGAGATCACGTCGACGCCGGTCTCGGCGATCGCGCGGACGGTCTCGAGAGACACCCCGCCGCTCGCCTCAACGATCGCGCGTCCGGCGACGATCGCGACGCCCTCGCGGAGCTGGTCCGGGGTGAAGTTGTCGAGCATGATCGTGTCGATCCCGGCGGCGAGCACCGGCTCGATCTGGTCGATCCGGTCGACCTCGACCTCGAAATGCGTCGTGTGCGAGAGCCGGTCGCGCACCTGGAGCAGAGCCTCGGTGAGGCCGAGCCCGCCGGCGCCGAGCACGGCGAGGTGGTTGTCCTTGGCCATCACGGCGTCGGAGAGACTGAAGCGGTGGTTGCGCCCGCCGCCGTCGCGCACGGCCTGGCGCTCGAGGGCGCGCAGTCCCGGCGTGGTCTTGCGCGTGTCGACGATCCGGGCCGGGGTGCCCTCGGTTTCGGCCACGTACCGGGCGGTGAGGGTGGCGATCCCGCTCATCCGCTGCACGAAGTTCAGGCCGATCCGTTCGGCCTGCAGGATGCCCCGGGCCGGACCGGACGCCTCCGCGAGCACCTCCCCGGCCTCGAAGTTCGCACCGTCGGCGACGAGGCGGCGCACGAGAATGCGCGGGTCGGTGAGCCGGAAAGCGGCCTCGAACACGGCTTCGCCGCTGAACACGCCGGACTCGCGGGCCACGAGCTGCGCGGTCGCCAGCGCGCCGGCGGGGATGAGCACCTCGGAGGTGAGGTCACCCCAGGGGGCGTCCTCCTCGAGGGCGGCGCGCACAACGGTGTCGATGGCGTGACTGGTCAGCATGCGATGGCCTCCTCGGCCTGGATGACGGGTGCGGGGTCTGTGTGGTTTGCGAGCGGTGTGCGGTTCGTGAGACCCGTCGCCCGGTCGCCCCCGAGCGCCCAGACCAGCGGGTAGGCGAGCTCCGCGCGAGCGGAGGGGAAGTCGACGCGGTGGTGGGCGCCGCGGGACTCCTCACGGGCCAGGGCCGCCTGCACGGTGAGCCGCGCGAGGTCGAGCAGGTTGGCGTCTTCGTGGGCGCTCACGGAGGCGCCGGGCCCGGTCTCGGGCCTGGTCCAGCCGGCCAGGGTGACGGCTGCCGCGGCCAGCCCGGCACCGCTTCGCAGCACGCCGGCCGACTCCCACATCAGCCCCTGCAGCGCCTCCCGCGAGAATCCGGAGGCCCGGCCTCTCTCGCCGTCACGCTCGGCCCCTCCGAATTCGCCGGACATTTCCGGCGGCGTGACCGCGCGCGGCAGGGCCAGGGCGGCGTGTCGCGCAAAATCTGCGTCGAATTCGGAGAACGGATCGGGCAACGGATCGGGCAACGGATCGGACGGCGCTAAGGGGAGGGAGAGCGCGCGCACGGCACGGTCGGCGAAGACGGCCGCTTCGAGCAGCGAGTTCGAGGCCAGGCGGTTGGCGCCGTGGGCGCCGGTGCGGGCGGCCTCGCCGACCGCGTACAGGCCGGGGAGCGAGCTGCGCCCCCAGACATCGGTGACGATGCCGCCCATCCAGTAGTGCGCCGCCGGGGCGACCGGGATCGGTTCCAGGGCCCAGTCGAGGCCGGCCGCGCGGCAGGCCTCGGTGATGGTGGGGAAGCGAGCCTCGAGCAGCTCGCGGCCGAGGCCGGTGGCGTCCAGCAGCACTGGCTCGCCGCCTTGGGCGGCCATTTCGCGCGCGATGGCCCGGGCCACGACGTCGCGGGGGCCGAGCTCGGCATCGGGGTGCGCGGCGAGCAGGAAGCGCTCGCCCTTCGCGTTCCGCAGCACGGCGCCCTCGCCGCGGACGGCCTCGGAGACGAGCGGCGTTCCGGGGATCGCCAGCGCGGTCGGGTGGAACTGGTAGAACTCGAGGTCGGCAACGGATGCCCCGGCCCGCCAGGCCGCGGCGACCCCGTCGCCCGTCGCGAGGGCGGGGTTCGTGGTGTGCCGGTAGAGGGAACCGGCGCCGCCGGTCGCGAGGATCACCGCGTCGGCGTCCAACACCCGGTGGTCGAGTTCCCGGTGGTCGAGCATGTCGAGACCCCCCGCGCCCACCACGGTCGCGCCCACCACGCGCCCGCCCCGCACAACGAGGTCGGTGAGCATCGTGTGCTCGAGGATGCGGAGCCTGCCGACCGCGGCGGAGCCCTGGGCCGCCGCCCGCGCCCGCACCGTCGCCACCAGGGCCGCCTCGATCTCCGCGCCGGTGGCGTCGCCGCCGGCGTGCAGCACGCGCGAGCGCGAGTGGGCGGCCTCGAGGCCACGGGTCAGGCCGGAGTCGTCGCGGTCGAAGTCGACGCCGAAGCGGATCAGGTCACGCACGCGTGCCGGCCCCTCGGCACAGAGCACGCGCACCGCTTCCGCATCGCAGAGCCCGGCCCCCGCCCGGAGCGTGTCGAGGATGTGCGTGTCGACGGAGTCGTCCCGGAACATGGCGGCCGCGATCCCGCCCTGGGCGTGGCGGGTGTTGCTTTCCGGCAGCGAGGCCTTCGTCACCAGGGTGACGTCGTGGCCGGCATCCGTCGCGCGCACCGCGGCAGTGAGCCCGGCGAGGCCGCTGCCGACAACCAGCACCGATCCCATGGTCAGGCCTCGGCGCTGACGACAGTATCGGCGCGCGAGACCCCCGGGGCCGCGACCACGGGGGTCTCGACAGGCTCGACCACCGAGGCGGGCGGCTTCGCGGCGAGCATCCGCTCGAGGGCGACGAGCGCGTGCCCGGCGACGTCCGCTGACACCGTGATCCGGTTGATCACCTCGGCCGGGCGTTCCGCCGTGCCGACCAGGCCCTCGAGCACCCAGGCGAGGTAGCCGGAGTGGATGCGGTACATGGTCGAGCAGGGGCAGACCACCGGGTCGAGGCAGAAGATCGTGTGCTCGGGGTGCTGGGCGGCGAGCCGCTGCACGAGGTTGATCTCGGTGCCGATCGCGAACGTCGAGCCGGCCGGCGCGGCCGCGATCGCCTTGCGGATGTAGTCGGTCGAGCCGTACTCGTCGGCCGCGTCGACGACGGGCATCGGGCACTCCGGGTGCACGATCACGCGCACGCCCGGGTGCTCGATGCGCGCCGTGGCGATCTGGTCGACCGTGAAGCGCCGGTGCACACTGCAGAATCCGTGCCAGAGGATCACCCGGGCGTCGTCCAGCTCCTCGGCCGTGCTGCCGCCGAGGGGCTTGCGCGGGTTCCACATCGGCATCTGTTCCAGCGAAACGCCCATCGCCTTGGCGGTGTTGCGGCCGAGGTGCTGGTCGGGGAAGAACAGCACGCGCTGGCCGCGCTCGAACGCCCACTCGAGCACGGTTTCGGCGTTCGAGGAGGTGCAGACGATGCCGCCGTGCTCGCCGCAGAAGCCCTTGAGCGCCGCGGAGGAGTTCATGTAGGTGACCGGGATCACCGGGACCCGGCCGTCGGCATCCGGCTCGGTGCCGTACAGGTCCTCGAGCTGCTCCCAGCACTCGGTGACCGAGTCGATGTCGGCCATGTCGGCCATCGAACAGCCGGCGGCGAGGTTGGGCAGGATGACGGCCTGCTCCGGGCCGGAGAGCAGGTCGGCCGTCTCCGCCATGAAGTGCACGCCGCAGAAGACGATCGCCTCGGCCTCCGGGTGGCTCCTGGCCGCCTGGGCGAGCTGGAACGAGTCGCCCACGAAGTCGGCGTGCTGGAGCACCTCATCGCGCTGGTAGAAGTGCCCGAGCACGAGCACCCGGTCGCCGAGGGTCTCCTTGGCGGCCCGGATGCTCGCGCGCAGCTCCTCCGTGGAGGCCGTGCGGTACCGCTCCGGCAGTTCGCCCTGGCGCGGAGACCCGGTCGGGATCACGTCGCCCATCGAAGACCCGGGGCCGTAGCCGGGCGTGCCGGAATCGAACTCCCACGGGGCGGTGGCGAGATCGGGGCTGCAGGTGCTGCCGACGGTCTCTCCCGTGGTGATGAGCTGGATGGTCCGGTCAACCGATTCAATCGTCATGGCGTTGTTCCTTGGTCTCGGGTTCAGGTGGGTAGGGTGCGAATGTGTCGGGTCAGGCGAGGCGTGTGGTTCAGCCGATGGACGGGCCGAGCGGCCCCTGGTCGGCGAGGCGGCTGGAATCGTTGTATCGGTACAGGCGCGGGGGGCGGTGACGGGCTCCGGCAAGGTGCTGGCCGGTGTCGACGACCGTGCCGGACGCCTCGACCGTGCGCCGGAAGTTCGCCGGGTCGAGCGGCTTCTGCAGCACGGCCTCGTGCACGTCGCGCAGCTGGGCGAGGGTGAAGGTCTCGCCGAGGAAGGCGTGCGCGATGCGGGCGTACTCGACCTTCGTCCGGAGGCGCCAGAGCGCGTAGTCGACGATGCGGTTGTGGTCGAAGGCGAGCTCGGGCAGCCGGTCGGCGGGGAACCACTGCACGTTCTCGCCGACGGCGGCCAGCGCGGCCTCGTCGGACTGCACGAGCGCCCAGTAGACGATCGACACCACGCGGGTGCCGGGGGAGCGGCCCAGGTCGCCGAAGGTATAGAGCTGCTCGAGGTACTTCGGAGTCAGGCCCGTCGTCTCCCGCAGGGTCCGGGACGCCGCCGCCGCCAGTTCCTCGTCGCCCGGAAGCCAGCCGCCCGGCAGCGCCCACTGGCCGAGGTGCGGTTCCCGGATGCGCCGTACGAGCGGCAGCCACAGCGTCATGAGTCCGGATGCCTCGTCTGGGCGCAGGGCAAAGATCACCGTCGACACGGCGAGCGTGGCCTGGTTCTGTGACGTCATAGGGGCACCCACTAGGTAAAGGTCATAGTGACTCTAACTGCAGGACTCCATCATATAGTCACAATGACCATAACTCCCAACCGGTTACCTCGCGGAGTGGCCGGGGGAGGCCGGCTTTAGCCCAGACGAGACGAGGGCGTCGGCGCCGCTGCGCCCTGGCGGCGGATCCCGCGGCCGGTCAGACCCCACCGGGTGACCCTGGCCATCGCCTCGAGAACGATCGCGCCGCTCATCTTCGACGTGCCGTGGGTGCGTTCGATGAACGTGATGGGAACCTCGACCACGCGCAGCCCGGCCCGCACGGCGTGCAGGAGCATGTCGATCTGGAAGCAGTACCCGAGGCTGTCGACGCGATTGAGCTGCATCCGCTCGAGGGCGTTCGCGGAGTACACGCGGAAGCCGCCGGTCACGTCCTGCTGCGGCAGATTCAGCAGGATGCGGGAGTACGTCGACCCGCCCCTCGACAGGGCGAGGCGGTGCCACGGCCAGTTGCGCACCGCTCCGCCGGGCACCCAGCGCGATCCCAGCACCACGTCGGCCGTTTCGGCCGCGGCGAGCAGGTCGGGCAGCTGTTCCGGAAGGTGCGAGCCGTCGGCATCCAGCTGCACCAGCCTGTCGTAGCCGCGGGAAAGAGCCCAGGTGAAGGCCTCGAGGTAGGCGGCGCCGAGGCCCTCCTTGGTGAGACGGTGGAGCACGTGCACGTTCGGGTGCCGGGCGGCGAGCGCGCCGGCGAGTTCGCCCGTGCCGTCCGGGGAGGCGTCGTCGACGACCAGAACCTCACTGCCGGGAACTGCGGACAGCACGCGGGCAACGATCGACTGGATGTTCTCTCGTTCGTTGTACGTCGGGATGATGACGAGCGTCTGCGGCATAGTGCTATCTTGTCATTTCGATGATCAGGGTGCGGTGGACGACGGTGACCTCGGCGACCGTGAAGCCGTGTTCGCGGAGAGTCCGGACGTCACTGCCGCGCGTGCTGGTTCGGCTGCCCTGGTTCTGCAGCAGCCAGACCGTGTCGGAGCCGTCGAGGGCACCGACGGCGGCGGAGAGCGGCACCGTGCGATCCCAGAGGCCGGCGGCAGTGAGATACGACTGGGCGAGGGTGATGTCTCGGAGGCCGCGGAAGGCGGCGGGGTAGACGTGCATCGCCACCCGCGGCCGCCGGGACGGTCGGACGCTCTCGTCGAACACGACGGCGTCGCCCGGAGTGGCTTCCTCCTGCAGGACGGCGGCGGCCTGACGCCAGTCACTGCCGCCGTTCTTTCCGAACTCCCCGCGCTGGGCCAGATAGGTCGGCACGGCGAGCACGGCGATGAGGAGCACCCCGGCCGCATGCGACCAGCGCCACCGCATCGCGGCCAGGCCCGCTGCGAGGGCGATCGCGGCAGCGGGGGCGCAGAACGAGAGGTAGCGGCGCGAGTAGAGTGGCGCGCCGAGGCAGGTTCCGAGCACGAGGACCGCGGTCGGGATGATCAGCCAGGCGAGCATCGTCGCCAGCGCCCCGGGGAACGCGGCCCTGCCGGCCTCCCGTCGCCGCCACCCGCGGAATGCCCTGACGACGGCGAACAGGATGAGTGCCCAGGCGGCGGAGGCGACCGCGGCGTTCCCGAACCACTGGAGCACGGCGACGTCGTCCAGCGTCGGCAGCGGGCGGCGGCCGAGGAAGTCGACCTGATGGCGTTGGCTGACGCCCCAGTAGAGGATCGGGGCTGCGAGCGCGAGGCCGGCGCCTGTTGCGACGGCCCAACGGCCGAGCGCGGGGATGCCCCGCGTCCGCGTGCGCCCGAGCAGCAGCACCGCGAGGGCATGCACGGGAATCAGCAGGGCCAGGTAGAGGAACAGGTAGAGCCCGGCGGCCCACAGCACGGCGTAGCCGGTCCACAGCGCTAGTCGGTGGCAGGTCGGCTTCTCGTCGGCGCGCAGGGCCAGCACGAGCAAGACGCTCAGCCACACGGCGACGGCGCTCGCGAGGGCGCTCGATCGCGCCTCCGCACCCATGTACGTCACGCGGGGAAGCACGGCGAATGCGAGCGCAGCGATGACCGCGACCCTGGCGTCGAACAGGTTCCGCGCCAGCACTGCGGTTCCCGCGGCCGCCGCACCGATGGCGATGGCGCTGGGAAGCCGGACCGCCGGCTCGGAGGTACCGAACACCCGGATCCAGACGTGGAGGAACAGGTAGTAGCCGCCGTGCACCGCGTCCACGTGTCCGAGCATCCGGAACAAGGAGGGCAACGGCCTTTCCGCCGACATGACGCTCGCTGCCTCGTCTCCCCACAACGACGGTTGCCACGACCCTGCGGCCGAGACGACGAATCCGACCAGCCCGAGGAGGGCGGCGGTCGGCGCGAATGTCCGCTCCCCGGCCGACCGGAGCCGAGGGGCGGCGGCGGTCATCGGAGGGGCGAGTACGGAGGTCACGCCCCGAATCTAGGCCGGGTCGTGTGAATTTTGCATGCGGATCAGAGCGGTATTCCTGCGAAGTTTCACAGACTTCCCGGCGTGGTGCGGGGGAGCTTCACCAGCACGGACAGCCCGGGGTCGGTGTTTCGCAATTCGACGGATCCGTGCGCCCGATCGACGATCGCCCGCACGATGGCCAGACCCAGGCCGGAGCCACCGGATGTGCCCGCGCGGGACGGGTCCGGGCGGGAGAACCGATCGAAGGCCAGCGGGATGAATTCGTCGGGCATCCCGGGGCCGGTATCCGCGACCGTCAGCAGCGCCGCACTGTCGTCCTGGCGAACACTCACCGTCACCGTCCCGTGCCCGTCCATGGCGGTCATTGCGTTGGAGATGAGGTTGTCGAGAAGCTGGCCGAGGTTCGTGCGCGAGATCGGGTAGCGGCCGGCGGGATCGGCGCCGCCGGTGTCGTAGCCCACTTCGAGGCCGCGACTGTCCTGGACGGCGCGCGCCCGGTCGACTGAGGCCGTGATCTCGGAGGTGAGGTCCGTCCAGCTGATTTCGGGCCTGGTCTGTTCGCTCTCCAACTTCGACAACTCAAGCAGATTGGTGGCCAGTCGAGTGAGCCGGTCAACGGTGGCGGATGCCTCATCGATGTCCCGCTCGAGAGCGGCAGCGTCGCCGGCATCCAGGTGGGCCAGGTCCAGCTGGGCCTTGAGAACGGCCAGGGGAGTGCGAAGTTCATGGCTCGCATCCGACACGACCTGTTTTTCCCGGTCGATGCCGCGACGCAGCGCACCGATGAACGTGTTGAGAGTGACGGCGAGCAGGCTGACTTCGTCGCGACCCGGTGGCACCGCCAGCCGCGCCCCCGACCCGCTCGAACTCAGGCTCTCTGCCTCTGCTCGCAGCCGGTTCACCGGTCGCAGGGCGGCCCCGGTGAGCAGCCAGGACGCGATGCCGAAGCCGACCAGCAGCACGGCGGCACCGATCATGAGCACCCGGGTGAGCTCGTCGAGGAGCAGCGTCAACGCTTCCTGGTTGCGGGCGGCCACGACAATCCAGGTTCCGTCCGGTGTGCGAACCTGCTCTGCCACGACGCGATAGGTGTTCCTGCCGGTATCGACGAGCTCGGGATCGTCGCCCAGCGTGACCAGTGACGAGATGCGTTTGATGAGGCTCCGGGGAAGGGAGCTCACCCGAACGGTGCCGTTGGGATCCACCACGGCGATGAGCTGTCCCTCGCCCGCCGGGTCCGGCGCCCGGGTCGGGTCGTTGCCGAGCTCGGCCGCGACCGGCGCCGTGTCGTTTTCGAGCAACGTCGCCGTTGTCTGATCGAGGATCGATTGCACCTCGAGCCGGAAGAACGTGGCCGCAATGCCGAACAAGACCGCGGCGATCAGCAGGCTTCCCAGGGTGATGCGGGCGCGGATCGAGAGCGCCCGCAGCCCCTTCATTCCGCCGCCTCGGCCAGGTACCCCGAGCCGCGCACGGTCACGATCCGCACTCCGGAAGTGCTCGGATCGATCTTCCGACGCAGGTAGCTGACGTACTGGTCGACGATGTTCGGGTCGATGTGCCCGGTGCCGTGCCAGACCTCTTCCAGGATCGTCGTCCGACTCACGGTGGTTCCGGCACGGCTGCAGAGCAGGCGAAGCAGTGCCCCTTCCTTGGGGCTCATCGGTACCGGGCGGCCGGCCACCGTCACGGTGAGGTCGCGCGAATCCAGCACGAGCGCGCCCAGCTCCAGGATCGGAGGCGTCCCCATCGCGTGACGCCGCAGGAGTGCGCGTACCCGGGCGGTGAGCTCGGGGAAGGCGAACGGCTTCGTGAGGTAGTCATCTGCCCCGCTGTCCAGCCCGAACACGCGGTCGTCAACCGTGTCCCGGGCTGTGAGCAGGAGCAACGGCATCGTGTTGCCGGTTTCGCGGATGCGGCGGCAGATCTCGAATCCGGACATGTGCGGAAGCATCACGTCGATTGCAGCCAGGGCGAACCCGTCGGCGGATGCGGCGATGAGGGCGTCGACCCCGTTGGACACCCGAACGACGTCGTAGCCCTCGGCGCTGAGCCCGCGCTCGATCAGCTCGCCCATCTGATCGTCGTCTTCCACGACCAGGATCCTCATCGTCACGTCCTCTGCGTCGGCTGAGCCCTGCCCACATGGTGCCACGACGTGATGCAGTTATCGCGACCCCGCCCATTCGGAACGCCCGCACGGCCGCCGCACGGCCGCCCCACCGCCGCACCGCCGCACCGCGGATAGGCTGGCGCCATGAAACATCCCCTGCCCCCCCGCCTTCCCGCCGCCGGCTCCGCGGCCGCCATCGGGGTCGCCGTCGCGCAGTTCCGGCCGGGAGCCGACCGGGCAGAGAACCTTCGGGCAATGCGCGCGCTCACCGCAACCGCGGTCGACCGCGGGGCGGCCCTGGTCGTGTTCCCCGAGTACTCGGCCTTCTTCGAGCCGGTGATGGGGCCGGCCTTCGTCGCCGCGGCTGAGCCGCTGGACGGCCCGTTCGTGGTCGCGCTCGGCGAGCTGGCCGCGGAGTTCGGCGTGTACGTCGTGGCCGGGATGCTGGAGCAGACCGCAGGGCGGGAGCGGTTCTCCAACACCGTCGTCGCGGTGAACCCCGCGGGGCGCCTGGTGGCGAAGTACCGCAAGCTTCATCTCTACGATGCCTTCGGCGATCGCGAATCCGACTGGGTGCTGGCGGGCGAGATCGAGCCGCCGGAGACGTTCGGCCTGGCCGGCCTGAGCGTCGGACTTCAGACCTGTTACGACATACGGTTCCCCGAGGTGACCCGGCGCCTCGTCGACGCGGGGGCCGAGCTCGTGCTGGTGCCGGCCGAGTGGGTGCGCGGACCGCTGAAAGAACACCACTGGCGCACACTCGTCACGGCCCGCGCCCTGGAGAACACGATCTATCTGGCCGCAGCGGACCACGCCCCGCCCGTGGGGGCGGGCAACAGCATGGTCGTCGATCCGATGGGCGTCGAACTCGTGACGATCGGCGAGGCGACGGACGTCGCGGTGGCCTGGGTCTCGGCGCAGCGTATCGCGGCCGTGCGGGCCCTCAACCCGGCTCTCGCCCTGCGTCGATTCGGCGTCGGCCCTCGCTAGCCTGGGCCGGCAGCACGGCTCAGCCTTCTCTTGCCACGGTCGACTGCGAGGTTGGAGCGGCGTGGATGTGGAACGAGGCTTCGGGCCGGGAGGAATGAGCCGGTTCGACCATTGAGCGGTCCTCACCGGTGGCCACGAGCCCCTGCGAGCTGTTGGCGGAGCGGGTGAGTTGGGCGAGCCACAGCGGATTGATCGAGGGAGGCTGGCCTCCCGAGAATTTGAAGTAGAGCGGGATGGCGGGGTGCAGCCAGGCTGAGCTGCGGCCGTCACCGACCTCCGCGGCATTCCTCCAGGAGAGCAGGAAGCTCTCGCCCCGGCGGAGCTTCTGCACAATGACGATCTGCAAGTGAGCCAGAATTCGATCATCGAAATCGACTGTCACCCTGTCGTATGTCAACGAGCCCATGGTGCCGCTTTCAGTCGGTCGGTAAATTGGGGTTCCGGAAGCTGATGAAAGCGATTATAACCACTCACAAAGGAGCTGGAGGTTCTCTCAACTATCCTCGCTTCACAAGCCCACCGCAAGAGAAGCGACACCGGGCGGCCCCGTGGGTAGGGTGTGGCCCAGCGGGTGTCAGAACGACTGAGTCGGCGCCCGCACCGGGAAAGGACGCACTGACATGGACTACTGGGTCTACTCAATACCCCTGGCTGCGATCATCGGCGGGATCACGATCGCCATTTTCGCGATGTACTTCAAGAACAAGAAGGACATCGCCCTGGCGGGAACCGGCGCCACGCGGGCCGGCGAGGACAACGCTCAGGTCAATCGGCAGGTGCTGGCTCGCCTCGACGCGCTCGACGCACGCCTGGCCGCTGTCGAGAACAAGGTGTCCAGGGTTCCCTAGCCTCGGCGGGGGAGCAGACGCAGCGTCTCCTCGGGCCGCTCGATGTGCCCGAAGTGTCCGGTGTCGACCAGAGTGCAGGACGTGAAGTCGCGGATGACGCGGCCCAGCCGCGCGGCGTCGGAGTCGGCGACGAAGACATCCGTGTCGCCCTGCTGGGCACGCACCGGGCACTCGATGCGTGACCACGCCGACTCGGGGTCGTAGTCTCCGGCGCGCCTCGAGGCGCGGCCGAACGCGCGCGGGCGGGCCTCGGCGCCGAGGGCGGCGACGACGCTGGCGCTGATCAGGCCGGGCCGGCTGAACAGGGGCGCCACGAGAGGGCGGAGCAGCGACATCCGTTCGAGGCCGCGAACGAACGCCGTGCCGGCCCGCCCGGCCAGGCCGAGGGCCCGCATGACCTGGCGGAGCGCGGTGAATCCGGGCAGCAGCGTGAACCGGGCCAGCGGATGCCGGACACTCTCGATCACCGAGAACGTCGTGGCCGAAACCAGGCCGACGGACACCGTCGCGCGCACCTCGGCTGAGGCCAGCTCCAGCGCGATGAAGCCGCCCATCGAGTGGCCGATCACCACCCAGCGGCTGTAGCCGAGCGCCCGGGCGAGCTCGGCAACCAGGGCCGCCATCGCCTCGGTGGTGAGCGCGTCCTCGTCGCTCGGCAGGGGAGTGTCGCCCCAGCCCGGGAGGTCCGGGATGATCAGGTCGCCGAGGGAGGCGCCGGACGGCGTATCGCCGGTCGCGAGCGCGTCGGCGGCGCGCAGCAGGGGAGTCCAGGTCGACCACGACCCGGCCGCGCCGTGCAGCAGGATCGTTGCGGTGTCGCCGCCCGTTCGGCGGCCGTGCCGCACCGTGACGGGGCCCGAACCCACCGCCACGGAACTGGTCGCCAGGCCGAACGTCCGGGCATCCGTCGTGATCGGGAAGGGGCAGTATCCCGAGGGAATTGGCGTGCGCTCCGCTGCGGGTCGCGTGGGCGGGAACAGGGTGCTCATGGCTGGAGTTCGGCGCCGGCGGGGGCTGTGGATTGGCCGGGTGGCGGAATAGGGCTGTGGACGGCGAGGTTGGCGACAGGGGGAACCCGCTTCCCCCACGTACTACCGCTTCAACGGAAAGAGTTCTCTGTGAATTTGTTTACCCCCCTGACCCTCGGCGAGCTGGAACTGTCCAACCGGATGGTCATGGCTCCCCTGACCCGCCTGCGTTCCGGAACTGCGGGCGTGCCCGGGCCGCTCGTGGTGGAGCACTACCGGCAGCGGGCGTCGCTGGGGCTGATCGTCTCAGAGGGCACCTACCCCAGCCATGCCGGGCGGGCCTTCCCCGGTCAGCCGGGCCTCGTGACGCCGGAGCAGCTCGAGGGCTGGAAGAACGTGGCCGAGGCGGTGCACGCGGAAGGCGGCCTCATCGTCGCGCAGGTCATGCACGCCGGACGTGTCTCGCACGAGGGAACGAATGGTGGCCGCGAGGTCGTCGCACCGAGCGCGATCGCGATCGACGGCGAAACGCGTACCTATGACGGCAAGCAGGCATTCCCGGTGCCACGGGCGCTCGCCACGGATGAGCTGCCGGGCATCCTTGCCGAGTTCATCCAGGCATCCAGGGACGCCATCGCGGCCGGCCTGGACGGCGTGGAGATTCACTCCGCCAACGGCTACCTGCTGCACGAATTCCTCTCCCCGGCCTCGAACGTGCGTGACGACGCCTACGGCGGATCCCCGGCCAACCGGGCGCGCTTCGTGGCCGAGGTGGTCACGGCCGTGGCCGAGGCCATCGGCGCCGGGCGCGTCGGTCTGCGGATCTCGCCGGAGCACAACATCCAGGATGCCCTCGAGCCGGATGCCGCGGACGTGCTGGCCACCTACGGCGCCCTGGTCGACGCGATCGCCCCGCTCAAGCTCGCCTACCTGAGCATCCTGCACAAGGACCCGGCCGGTGAGTTGGTGCAGGAGCTGCGGGCACGGTTCGGCGGACCGGCGCTCATCAACAGCGGCTTCGGCACCGTCACGACCCGCGACGAAGCGCGGGGGCTCCTGACGGACGGGCTCGCCGACGCCGTCGTCGTCGGGCGCCCGGCCATCGCCAACCCCGACCTCGTGCGCCGGTGGCTGGAAGACCTGCCGCTGAACACGCCGGACCCGCTGACCTTCTATGGCGACGGTGCGGCCGGCTACACCGACTACCCGGCGCTGGTCCACTAGCCACCCGCCGCATCCGCCCGCCTCCCGATTGAGTTGCGGACATCGCACCTTCATGTCGCTGGTAAAGGTACTTTGTCCGCAACTCAGTGGGCGGAACCCCGCGAGATCCCGGACAGCTGGGCGGCGGCCTGTTCGAGCAGGTCCGGCTTCTTGCAGTACGCGAAGCGCACGAGCGACGCGTACTCGGCCCGGTGTTCCGGGGAGCAGAAGGCCGAGATCGGAATCCCGACGACCCCGGCGAGATCGGGCAGCCGGCGACAGAAGTCCGCGCCGTCCGGGTAACCCAGCGGCGCGGCATCCGCGACGATGAAATAAGACCCCTGCGGCACGGTGATGCCGAACCCCGCGGCTGTCAGCCCGCGAGCCAGAACGTCGCGCTTGGTTCTGAGGTCCGCCGCGATTCCGGCAAAGAAGGTGTCGGGCAGGTCAAGGCCGGTGGCGATCGCCGGCTGGAACGGTGCCCCATTGACGTAGGTGAGAAACTGCTTGACCGCCAGGATCGCCGTCACCAACGGGGCGGGCGCGGTGAGCCAGCCGATCTTCCAGCCGGTGGTGTTGAACGTCTTGCCGCCCGAGGAGATCGAGATGGTGCGCTCCCTCGCCCCGGGCAGGGTCGCAACGGGCACGTGGGGCTCGCCGAAGGTGAGGTGCTCGTAGACCTCGTCGGTGACGATGATCGCGTCGTGCCGGTGCGCGAGTTGCACGATGAGCTCGAGCGTCTCCCGGGGGAAGATCGCGCCGGTCGGGTTGTGCGGGTTGTTCACGACGATGAGGCGGGTGCGGTCGGTGACGGCGGCGCGAAGCTCATCCAGGTCGGGCTGGAAATCGGGGGCACGCAGCCGCACCGTGCGATGGATGCCCCCGCCGAGCGCGATCAGTCCGCCGTAGGCGTCGAAGAACGGCTCGAACGTGACGACCTCGTCGCCCGGCCCGAGGAGCGCGAGCATCGTGGCGGCGAGCGCCTCGGTCGCGCCGGCGGTCACGAGTACTTCGGATCCGGGGTCGACGGTGAGGCCGTAGAACCGGTGCTGGTGCCGGGCGATGGCCTCGAGGAGCACCGGCATGCCGCGCCCCGGCGGGTACTGGTTGATTCCGTCGGCGATCGCCTTCCGGGCGGCCTCGAGTACTTCGGTTGGCCCATCCTCGTCGGGGAAGCCCTGGCCGAGGTTGATGGCTCCGGTTCGACCGGCCAGGGCGCTCATCTCGGCGAAGATGCTCGCGGTGACGCTGCCGTCATCGGCGAGGAGTCCGGCCCCGCGGGCCGTGCGCTGCCAGCCGCCGGGAATCGTCATCGTGTCACCTGCATGGGTCCAAGCTACGACATGTGTCGTCGCCTCGTGTCTCGGACCCTGTGGATAGATCGCGCGCTGCGGTGGGCTTCTGCCCTAGCGTGAGCGCATGCGGACTCAGTCCCATCACCTACTCGCCGTGTGCGCCACGGTGATGCTCGCGCTGCCGGCGCTCGCCGCGTGTGCCCCGGCGCCGACTCCCGTTCCCGGCCACACGGCCGCCGCCACGGATGCCCCGGTCTTCGCGTCAGACGAGGAAGCACTCGCCGCTGCCAAGAAGGCCTACGCCGGCTACCTACACATGTCCGATCAGATTCTTATGGATGGGGGGTCCGGTCCAGAGCGCATCAAGGGATACGCGTCGACACGCCTCGCGGAACTTGAGATCGAAAGCTACGGGCGAACCAAGGCAAAAGGACTGAGAAGCACGGGCGGGAGCCTGTTCTCAAACATGACAATTCAGTCGCGCGGTGACGCTACGGTGCAGGGTCGCGGAGTGCTCACCGTGTACCTGTGTTCAGACGTGTCTGAGGTGGACTTCCTGGACTCACGCGGTCAATCCGTGGTTTCGCCGAGTCGGCCAGATCGCACCCCTTTCGAGGTGTCATTCGATCTCGCATCCATGGATCCCGTAGAACTCCTCGTTGCAAGTGCCGACGTCTGGCAAGGCGCGGGGATCTGCTGATGATCCGACAGGCCGCGTTGATAGTAGTGCTCATCGGAATTATTCTGTCGATCGGGGGCCCGCCAGCGGCGTCGGCCGCGGGCGGGGATTGCAGTCGCGCAGACGTACAAATGGGCAGTTGCCCGGAAGCCAACGGCGTGTTCGACCACGGCGGGGTGGACCTGTCGGCAGGGTTCGACAGCAACTCCGGCGGAGGCGGTGGAGCGCCTCCCGGGGCCGACGGAGGGGCCCAGACCGATGAGAACCCCGACCAGAACGGCGACCAGGGCACCGTCACCGTCGTGGACCCGCTGGTGATCGTGCGGGACCCCTTCTTCGTCAACTGCGCGCCGGGATCGCCCTGCGACCCGAGCCTCGTGGTGAGCATGAGCGACCTGGTGAACTTCCAGCCCGTCATCCCGACCCAGGGGATGGAACCCAACGGCTGGATCGTGATCGGGCTCCCCACCAACTTCTTCGCCGCGGCATCCGCGCACACCAGGTCGGGACTGCTGCTCGGGTTCCCCGCCGAGGTGAGGTTCACGCCCGCGGGCTACCGCTGGGCCTACGGCGACGGAACGACGGGCGGTTCGGCCACGGGCGGGGCCAGCTGGGCCGATCTGCACCTGCCCGAGTTCTCGGAAACGGCGACCAGCCACACCTACCTCGATGCCGGGGATTTCGTCATCGCGCTCACTGTCGACTACTCGGCCCAGTACCGTTTCGCGGGCCAGCCGTGGCGGGGCATTGGGGGTACGCTGGCCGTGCCGGCTAACCCGATCACCGCCCGCGCCGGCACAGCGAGAACCGTGCTGGTCGATCGGGAGTGCACCCGCAACCCGAGCGGCCCCGGCTGCTGACCGAACGCAGCCGCGCCACCCCGGGTAAGGTCACGGCCTCGTCATGGGACGCTCTCAGTCTGTGCATATAAAACGTTCAGGTTCGGGCGCAAAGCTGGCAACGCTTGGAAGGAGCACACCATGACCGACAGCACTGAAGAACCAGGCAGCACTCCAGACCAGCCGAAGGCCCCCGAGCCCGCCGGGTCTGCGCCCGTCGAGGCCGCGCCCGTCGCGCCTCCCGTGACGGATGCTCCGCCGGCCCGGCCGCAGGCATCCGGAGGCTACGGCACGCCCGAGGTCCCCGCCGAACCGACGGCCCCCTCGGCCCCCACGGCCCCCAAATTCAACGAGACCGGTCCGACCGAGTCCTACGGCACCGATGCGTTCGGACGCCCGTTCCCGGTGCCCGGCGCCGCGGGCCCCGGTGTCCAGGGCGCGCCGCAGGCCCAGGCGACCGCCGCATACCCCGGCGACTACCCGACCGAACAGCTCGGCTCCGCCCCGCCGAAGGAGCGACGCAAAGGGAGCGTCGCCCTCATCGCGGCCCTGGCCATCGGCGCCCTCGTCGGCGGCGCATCCGGTGCCGGCGTCACCGCGCTGGTCCTGACCCAGCAGGGCAGCGGCGTGCCGGTCAGCCAGGCCGAGGGACCCGGCAACGTCGTCGTCAACAACAGCGAAAGCGTTAACGAAATCACCGCGGTGGCCGCAAAGTCATCGCCGAGCGTCGTCACGATCAGCGTGGCCAGCGGCAGTGCCGGCGGCACGGGCTCCGGCGTCATCCTCAGCGAAGACGGCTACGTGCTCACGAACACGCACGTCGTGACCCTCGACGGCGCCGTGGCCGACGCGAAGATTTCGGTGACCGGCCAGGACGGCAAGCTGTACAAGGCGACCCTCGTCGGTACCGACCCGGTCTCCGACCTCGCGGTCATCAAGCTGACCGATGCTTCGGGGCTCAAGGCGATGGACTGGGCCGACTCGGCCAAGCTCAACGTCGGCGACACGGCGATCGCCATCGGCGCACCGCTGGGGCTGGCCGGCACCGTGACAAACGGGATTGTGAGCGCGCTCAACCGCAGCATCACGGTCGCCTCCTCCGCCGCGCCGAAGACCGAAGAGGCCACGCCGGACCAGAACGACGGCCAGAACCCGTTCGACTTCTGGAACTTCGACATCCCGAACGAGGACGGCAGCCAGCAGCCGCAGTCCGGCCAGTCGGGTGGCAGCATTTCCCTGCCCGTCATCCAGACGGATGCCGCGATCAACCCCGGCAACTCCGGCGGCGCGCTGCTCAACGGCAAGGGCCAGCTGATCGGGATCAACGTGGCCATCGCCAACGCCGGCGGAGGTTCCGAAGCCGCAGCCGGCAGCATCGGCGTCGGCTTCGCCATCCCGTCGAACCTGGCCCAGCGCATCTCTGACGAGCTCATCGCCGACGGCAAGGCAACCCACGGGTTGCTCGGCGCCTCGGTCACGAGTGCGAGCAGCGACGCCGACAGTGCGACCGTCGGCGCGCTCATCAAGGAGATCTCCTCCGGAGGCGCAGCCGAAAAGGCCGGCCTGGAGTCGGGTGACGTCGTCACCAACTTCAACGGGGTGCCGATCACCGATGCCAACGACCTGACCGCCCAGGTGCGCGCCCTCGCCGCGGGTGCCGATGCCAAGCTCACCTACGTGCGCGACGGCAAGGCGGTCACCGTGTCCGTCACGGTTGGTGAGCTCACCAGCTGACCGATCGCTCCTTCCCACGCGACTGCGCCGCCGGCTCAACACCGGCGGCGCAGTCGCGTCCGCACATCCCCGGGTGAAATACGGTGCCTGATAGGCTCTAGCGACCCGCCCCACAAACGGAAAGACGGCCAGCCCGGTGCCCAAGAACGCAGACGAACTGCTCGTCGGCGTGTCCTATGTGATGCCCGTGCTGAACGAGGCCTCGCATGTGCGCGCCGCCGTCGACAGCCTCCTCCAGCAGGACTATCAGGGGCCGTTCGAAGTCACCCTGGCCCTCGGCCCGAGCATCGATGGGACCACCGAGCTCGTCGAAGAGATGGCGGCGATCGACCCGCGCATCCAGGTGGTCACGAACGAGGTCGGATCAACCCCGGCGGGCCTCAACACCGCGATCCGCGCATCGCACTACCCGGTCGTGATCCGTGTCGACGCGCACTCCGTGCTGCCCCCTGACTACGCACGCATCGCCGTGGAGACCCTCGAGCGCACCGGCGCGGCCAACGTGGGCGGCATCATGGACGCCCAGGGAGTCACCGCCTTCCAGAAAGCCGTCGCCCGCGCCTACGGCACGCGCGTGGGCCTGGGCGGCACACCGTTCCACGTCGGCGGCAAAGAGGGCGAGGCGGACACCGTCTACCTCGGCTGTTTCCGACGCGAAAGCATCCTCAGCGTCGGCCTGTTCGACGAGAGCATCAAGCGCGGCCAGGACTGGGAACTCAACCGGCGCCTACGCGAATCCGGCGGCTCGGTGTGGTTCACTCCCCGGCTCAAGGTGCTCTACCGCCCCCGACCCAGCCTGTCCCGCCTGGCCCGCCAGATGCTGTCGACCGGGCTGTGGCGCGGAGAGCTCGCACGGCGCTTCCCCGAGTCCAACGGCCTCCGCTACTTCGTGCCACCCGTCATGGTCGTCGGTGTGACCATCGGGCTGCTGCTCGGAATCGCCGGGCTCGTGCAGCTCATTGCGGGCACGGCACCGTGGATGCTGCTCGGTTTCGTGATGCCCACCGTCTACCTCGTCTTCGTGCTGGCGGCTACGATCGCGGTGACGCGCCCCGACGGGTTTCGTGCTGCCCTCTGGTTTCTCGTAGTCTTGCCGTGCATCCACTTCTGCTGGGGCGTCGGCTTCGTGCTCGGCTACCTCAAACTCACGAGCAACATCACCGCACACGCGGGAAGGTAACTATGACGCCAGGCACCCCGGCGGCGGCACGGCCCTCCTCCATCGCCGAGCTCCGCGCCGTTGCGCAACCGCCCGAGGTTCGACTGCGTGCCAACGCCGAACACTGGACGGCCTCGCTCTACCTGCGCGACCTCTCTCCGTATGTCACGTGGATGCTGCTGAAGACTCCTATCTCGGCCAACGGCGTGACCGGCCTGATGATCCTGGTCGGCTGGTCGACCGCGGCCGCGCTCCTCATCCCCGGAATCTGGGGGGCCCTCCTCGCCCTCGTTCTCGGACAGCTGCAGATGCTCATCGACTGCAGCGACGGCGAGGTCGCCCGCTGGCGCAAGACGTCTTCGCCCGCCGGCGTCTTCCTCGACAAGGTCGGCCACTACAGCACCGAGGCGCTGATCCCGATTGCCCTCGGCATCCGTGCGGCCGCGTACCCGTTCGAGGCCCCGGCGGATTTCCTCTGGACGACCCTCGGAGTCCTGCTGGCGCTCATCATCGTGTTGAACAAAGCGCTCAACGACATGGTCCACGTCGCCCGGGCCAACGCCGGCCTGACGAGGCTCGCCGACACACACGGGGAGAAGGCGCCCACCTCCGGCACCCTCGTGAAACTCCGTCGCCTGGCCCGCTTCCTGCCCTTCCACCGGCTGTACCACTCGGTCGAGCTGACCATGCTGATCTTCGTCGCCGCCCTCGTGGGCCTCTTCGCCGGCCAGCCGCTGGTCGACCGCGCCGTGCTGATCGCCCTGGTCCCGCTTGCCTTCCTGGCGCTCATCGGCCACTTCGTCGCAATCATGGCCTCCAAGCGTGTCCGCTCCTAGCCGGAACACTCCAGCCCCGAACTCGACACCCACCGTCGGTGTCGTCGTGCTTACGCAGGGAACGCGGCCGGATGACCTGGATCGCGGCATCCGCAGCCTGCTGGCCCAGCAGGGGGTGCACCTCGACATCGTCTGCGTCGGCAACGGCTGGCAGCCGACCGGCCTGCCCAAGGAGGTCACCTCCCTCGGGCTGCCGACGAACCTCGGCATCCCGGCCGGCCGCAACCGCGGGGTTTCGCAGGTCAGCGGCGAGTTCCTCTTCTTCCTCGACGACGATGCCAGCATTCCCGACCCGAACTTCCTGATCGACGCGATCGACAAACTCCGTGCGGACCCGAGCATCGGCCTGCTGCAGCCCCGGGTCGTCGACCCCGGGGACCCCGGCTCACCCCGGCGGTGGATCCCGCGCATCCTCAAGGGCCAGGCAACCCACTCAAGCAACGTGTTCTCCGTCTGGGAGGGCGCCGTGCTGATGCCGCGCGCCGTCTTCGACGCGACCGGCGGCTGGGCAGAACCATTCTTCTACGCCCACGAGGGCATCGAACTGGCCTGGCGGGTCTGGGACCAGGGTCTGCGCGTCTGGTACGCCGGCGACCTTGAGGCGAATCACCCCGTGATGCACCCCACCAGGCACGCCGAGTACTACCGGCTCAACGCTCGCAACCGGGTGTGGCTGGCGCGCCGGAACCTGCCGGCGTTCTTCATCCCGATTTACGTCGGGTCGTGGACCGCCATCCAGGTGCTGCGCTGGGCACGCAACAGGCCGGCCCTGACCGCATGGTTCGAGGGCTGGCGTGAAGGATGGGCGACCGACCCGGGGGAGCACCGTCCCCTGTCCGCCCGCACGCTCTGGCGCATGACGCTGGCCGGGCGCCCTCCTGTCGTCTGACTCTTCGCCGCCGCAGGCTGGGTAGGCTGGAAACGTGGGTATCAAAAAAGACATCAAGCTTGCGTTCAAGCTGGTCAAGGACGCCGTTTCGTCCCGCAAGGTGTCGCGTTTGCTGCGGGAACGACGCGAGGCCGGTGTGGAATTACCGGCGAACCACTTCAAGATCGCCGTGTACTTCGCCGACGGCCCGGTCAACATGTACCAGATGCGCCAGTGGTACAAGCCGCTCGCCAGGCTGGCCGCGACCTGGCCGGTGCTCGTGTTGAGCCGTACCGGCGGCGGCACCCTCACGCTCCTGGAGGAATCGCCCCTCCCCGTCGCCCACGTGCGCAAGGTTTCCGACCTCGAGGACGTGATCGCGGACCAGGACATCCGCATCGTCTTCTACGTCAACCAGAACGCCAGGAACTTCCAGATGATGCGCTACGGGCGTCGCTGGCACGTTTTCATCAATCACGGTGAGAGCGACAAAATGTACATGGTCACCAACCAGTTCAAGGCGTACGACTACTCGTTCGTGGCCGGCGATGCCGCGCTTGCGCGGCTGAACAAGGTGCTGTGGGACTACGACTTCGATAAGCGGGCGATCAAGATCGGGCGGCCCCAGGCCGACTACTTCACCGGTGAGCTGCCCTACGCGCCGGATGAGCGCCAGGTGGTGCTCTACGCCCCGACATGGGAAGGCGACCGCCCCGCGGCCGCCTACGGCTCCATCGCGACGCACGGCGTCGCCCTCGTGTCGGCGCTGCTCGGCACCGGACGGCACCGCGTCATCTACCGCCCGCACCCCCGCAGCGGCGTCATCGATTCCGTCTACGCGGCGGCGAACAAGCAGATCATCGCGTCGATCGAGGCGGCCAATGCCCGCGACTCCTCGGCCCAGCACATCTACGACACCGGGGCAGACCTGGGCTGGCAGCTCTCGGCGGCCGATGTCGCCATCGTCGACATCTCAGCGATGGTCTACGACCGGCTCGCCACGGGCAAGCCGCTCATGGTGACCCGGCCGCTGAACCCGGTCGCGCAAATCGACACGAGCGGCTACCTGTCCGACTGCGAGTGGCTGCACTCCGCCGACGCCGCCGACGTCGTGGCTGACGTGGATCGGCTGACGCACGACCCGACGGCCGAGGCGCGCCTTGCTGTGTGGGTGCAGCGATATTTCGGCGACACCACGCCGGGAGCGGCCACGGCCCGGTTCCACGCCGCGGTGCAGCACCTGATGGACGAGTGGGAGCGGTTCGCCGCGCTGCACGCGGGCGAACCGGAAGTCGTCGACGAGCGAGGAATGCTCGAGGGCAGCGACGGCAACAGCGAAGAGGCCAGCGAAGGCGCCAGCGAAGACACCGAGGGCAGCGACGCGGCCTAGTCAGCCGCCACAGTCGTTTCAGCCGCGCCAGCCGCCCCGGCCGCCCCGGCCGCCTCAGCCGCCGGCCGGCGGAATCGGGACCACCGGTCCGGCGGGCGGTTCGGGCATGAGGTCCGCGTGCGGGACAGGCTTCCGCCGCTGCAGGGCCCGCGGCAGCGCCGAGCGCGCGCCCTGGCCGAGCTGGGCCATCCGGCCGGCACCGACCGTGATCTCGCGCACACGAGGGTCAAGCTCCTGGCGGTAGTGCTGAGGGGGCTGCCCGAAGGCCAGGCGGGAGGACAGCACGACCTTCCGGCCCAGGATGCGGTTGCCGACCCCGCCGATGACGGCGCCGATCCCGAACGGAACTGCCTTGCCAATCAGGCTTGCGCCGCCCTTGGCCGCGAACTGCCTGATGAACGCGCTCTTCAGTCGGTCGGTGAGCGGCCCGAGGATCGCGCGCGGCATGCTGGTGGTGACCAATTCCCCCCAGTACGCGGTCCTGGCGGTTCCGCCTCCGGAGAACTGCCCGGCGAGCTGGCGTACGAGATCCGAACCTTCACGGCCGAGCATCATGGTCATCACCAGCGCGCGAGCGCGGTCCGGGTCCTCGATGGCGATGTTATGCACCTCGCTGACCGACTGCGCGAAGAGGGCCGTCGCTTCGAGGAACCCGGCCGTCTCCACGCCGGAGAGGGCCAGTGTGATGCCGGTACCGACTCCCGGGATGACGGCGGTTGCGCCAACGGCGGCGCCCCCGGTCGTGACCGCTGTCAGGTAGCGCCGCTCGAGGATCACGATGAGTTGATCGGGGGTCGCGCCGGGGTTGCGGCGACGGATGTCACGGATGTGAGCGAGCACCGCCGGGCGATGGATCGCCATCAGGCGGTCGAACCCCTTGGCGACCCCGGACGGCAGTTGCCCGCCCATGGGCGTCCCGCCCGTTTCCGAAATGATCGGTTTCGCTTTCCTGGCCATTGCGCATCCCTCCATGGTCGTCCCTCGAGTTTACGCATGCGCCCCCGGTGGTCGGGACCCCTCCGGTGGTCGAGCCTGTCGGGACTCGTCACGCATAAAAGCCCTGCGCCTAGACAATCTGGTGCCTAAGAAACCGTGCAACTAAACATGAGGGATGCCTGAGCCGAAATCTGAAGCGTCCCGGATCCTGGGGCTCCGGCTCCGCGAACGGCGGCTCGCCCTCTCTCTGAACCAGGAGACGGTGGCTCACCTCGCCGGGCTGAACGTGTCCAACTACGCGCGCATCGACCGCGGCCACGGAAACCCGACCTTTCACACCCTCATCCGGCTGGCCGTCGTTCTCGGTTTGGAGCCGAGCGAGTTGCTCGTCGGGCTCACGGACGAGCAATTGCCGCCCACTCGCGACAGCTACACGGCCCTGGACTTCCGGCGCGAGCAGGAAGCCCGGGCGCGCCGGGGACGCGGCTAGAAGCTCACCCGCCACAGGTACTCGTCACCGCACGGCCGGAACCAGCGCACGACAAGCACGGTGTCCCGTGCGATCTCGCGGCCGCGAACCGTGACGGGGAGAGCCTCGCCGGGGAGCAGTCGCCGCGGCGCGGAGGCGCCCATAACGGCCGCGCCGACGATGCTCGCGGACACGCCCCAGAGTGGCTCGGGCCCGGCGTTGACCAGGAGGTAGGTGGGGGCGTGGCGGCGGTCCACGCGCCAGGGCACGCGGTAGGCCATGGGCAGGGGAGTCGAGGAGAGGCGTCGCACCCGTTGTTTGTCGTTGGCTGTCATGGCGGTCACGGTAGCGGCGGCATCCGACGTGCCGGCGCGTCCCGCGGCGCCGGCCGGCGGATGCGATGGCAAGGCGGTGGGGGCGGCCCCTGTGGAGGAGACGCCGGGCCGGGCTGCGCGCCGCACCCCGGCCGGACCGCGGGGCGAGGTCAGGCTGGTTTGATGCCGTAGTCGGCGTTGTAGCGGGCGAGCACCTCAGTGATGGACGCGTCGAGAACGAGGTCGCCCTTGTCGAGGTAGAGACCGCGTGTGCAAAACCGGCGCAGGTCGCGTTCGTTGTGCGAGACGAAGAAGAGCGTGCGTCCGCCGGCGAGCAGCTCCTCGATGCGCCGGTAACACTTCTCGCGGAACGCCTTGTCTCCGACGGCGAGCACCTCGTCGACCAGCAGGATGGGCTCCTCGAGGCGTGAGATGACAGCGAAGGCGATGCGTACCTTCATCCCGCTCGAGAGGTGCTTGTAGGGGGTGTCGATGAAGTCCGCGATCTCCGCGAACTCGATGATGTCATCGAAGCGCGAGTCGATCTGCTTGCGGGTCATGCCGTGAAGACCGGCGGTCAGGTAGACGTTGTCGCGCACGCTGAGGTCGTCCACGAATCCACCGGTGATCTCGATCAGCGGAGCCACGCCCTCGACGACGTGCACGGTGCCCTCGTCGGGCAGCACGACGCCGGTGACGAGTTTGAGCAGCGTCGACTTGCCCTGGCCGTTCCGGCCGACGACACCGATCGCTTCCCCGCGCTGCACCGTGAACGAGACATGGCGCAGCGCCCAGAACTCGCCCGGGCGGCTGCGGCGCTTCCGGCCGGCGAAGAGATCCTTGAAGTTTCGACGTCCGCGCCGATTCCGGCGGAACCGGATTCCGACATCGGTCAGTGCGATCACGGGGGCCGCCACTAGATCTCCTTCAATACGGCGCGCTCCGTGCGTGCAAAGACGAACAGGCCGAGGGCGAGGAAGATCAGCGACATCACGGCGCTCACGCCGACCACGAACCAGTCGACCTGTTCCGGGAAGAACGTGGCGCGGTAGAGGCTGAACAGTCCGCTGAGCGGGTTGAAGGCGGCCCAGGTCTGCAGCCCGGACGGAAGGTCGCTCGTGGCGTAGATGATCGGGGACGCGTAGAAGAGGAAGCGCAGCACGAGCTTGATGGCGCGTTCGAGGTCGCGGAAGAACACGACCAGTGGCGCGACCATGAGCCCGATTCCGGCCGTGAGCACCGTCTGGATCAGGATGGCGAGCGGAAAGAGGAATATGCCCTGGGTCACGGGGGCGCCGTAGGCCACCGCGAAGATCACCAGCACCGGAACGGATGCCAGGAACTCGATGCCCTTGGACAGCACGAGTCGGTTGACCCAGATCGTGCGCGGTATCCGTGTGGAACGGATGAGCTTCGCCTCGCGCAGGAACGCTCTCGTGCAGTCGGAGATCGCCCCGTTGAACCACATCCACGGCAGGAGCGCGGCGAGCAGGAAGACGATGTACGGATCATTGCCGACCGTGCGGTCGAAGACCTGGGTGAAGACGAACCAGTAGATGCCGGCCATCACGAGCGGGTCGAGTATGGACCAGAAGTAGCCAAGCACCGAGGTGGAGTAGCGCACCCGCAGGTCACGCTGGGTGAGCAGCCAGAGCGAATGGCGGTATCGCGCGAACGGGGTGCGTTGCTCGGGGCGCACTTCGGCGTAACTACTCACGCGGTCTATCGTAGGGGCGCCCGCCCCGGCCCCCGAACGGAAGACGTGAAAGACGGGTGCAGCCGGGCTGTTCGCCCGGTTGCACCCGTCCTATTTCAGATCTCGTGCCGCGGTTGACTAAACGAAGAGGTTTGCGCGCTCCAGGTCTTCGGCGAAGTCGACCTCGACGGCGTAGAAGTCGGAGATGTCGACGGGCTCGACGAGGAGTCGGTTCTTCTCGATCGCCAGCTCGATTCCGCGTTCGAAGTAGTCCTGGTCGCCGACTTTGGCGAGGTGGCGAAGAAGCATCGCCTTGTCCTTGGCGGAAATGTAGTTGATGCCGACGGCCTCGCCCAGACCGTTCTTCACGGTCTTGGAGAGCTCCTTGATGTATCCCTCGGCGCTCGTCGTGTACTTGACTTCCTCGTCAGAGACCTTGTCGGTGTTGACCATGACGAACGACTGGTCGCGGGCCATCATGGCTGCCGCGCGGTCGAGGATGGCCGGGTCGAAGACGACGTCGCCGTTCATCCACAGCACGCCGCCGGGCGCGGATGCCTGCAAGGCGCGCATGAGGCTCTTCGACGTGTTCGTCTGGTCGTACTGCTCGTTGTACACGAAGGATGCCTGCGGGAACGCTTCGATGATGTGCTCGAGCTTGTATCCGACAACGATCGTGACCTTGGCCCTGGAGCCAAAAGCGTGCGCGATGTTGTCGAACTGCTGCTGCATGATCGTGCGGCCGTCGCTGAGTTCGGTCAGGGGCTTGGGCAGCGAGCGGCCGAGGCGGCTGCCCATGCCTGCTGCAAGAATGACTACCTGGGTGGTCACGATTATCTCCTCAAAAAGGGGTGTGGATGACCGCGGCACAGCACTCTCAAGTCGAAAGTTTGCCTGCGGTTCACCCATAAGTTCACGTTAAGACACACCATTATGCCAACGTCAGTGTACCGCGTCGCCCCTCGCGGAGGGAACCCCGCCCCGGCCCGTGTGTCGGTTTTGTGGTGGTTCGTGGAGGATTTTCACAGGTTGGCGGAACTGATTTCGGATCGATCGCACGTGTCCAGACGGTCCTTGGTAGGTTAGCGAGGTGACTCCCCTGACGCCCGACTCTGAGCCCGAAGAGACGGCCTCCGCCTCCCGCGCGGCGGCCGTTGAGTCGTCCCTCGGGAACCGGCCGTCGACGGATGCCGCGGCGACCGCGCCCCTCGTCGACAAGGCGAAAACCGTGCGCAAGCCTCCGGTTCGGAAGCCCGCCAGCGGCGCCGTGAGCGGTAGCCAGACGTCCACCGAGACGTCCGCCTCGACGTCCACCTCCGGGAGTCGCCCGGCAGCACCGAAAGCGACCCGCCCGGCCGCTGCCAAGCCGCCTGCTGCCAAGCCACCGGCGGCGAAGTCGACCGTTGCGCAGACCGCCGCCCGGACGAGTGCGGCCAGGACCGCCGCGGCGAAGTCGGACGCGGCAGCACAGACCGGCGCGGCGCGCTCCACGGCCGCCAAATCGACAGCCGCCAGGTCGGCCGCGGCAAAGTCGACGGCCGCCAAATCCGCCGCCGCCAGGTCCGCCGCCGCCAAGTCGACCGCCGCCAAGTCGACCGCCGCCAGGTCGGCAGCCGCCAAGTCTGCGGCGGCGAAGTCTGCGACGACGACGGCCGCGGCGACGTCAGCCGCCGCAACCGCCGCCGCGCTCGTATCCGACGGCGGACGCACTGTCGCCGAGTCCGCCGCGCCCCCTTCCGTGTCGGTGCCGGTCGAGGCTGCGCCGGCCGTGTCCGCCCCGGACGTCGAGCGGGCCAGGACACTCCCGGCCGCAGGCCGTCCCGCCCCCGCTCGCAGCCAGAAGCCCAGCGCCGCGCGCAAGCCGGTGGCCGCGCCGGCAGCAGCATCCGCACTGGAAGCAGCGCCGGTCGTGATTGACGCATCCGGCCTGGTCAAACGCTTCGGGCAGAACGTTGCGGTGTCCGACATCAGCCTCGAGGTGCGAGCCGGCTCGTTCTACGGCATCGTTGGTCCGAACGGCGCCGGCAAGACGACGACCTTGTCGATGATCACCGGCATGCTCCGCCCGGACTCGGGATCCATCCGCGTGAACGGCGTCGACGTGTGGAAAAACCCGGTCCAGGCCAAGCGGATCATCGGAGTGCTGCCCGACCGACTGCGCCTCTTCGACCGGCTCACCGGGGCCCAGCTTCTGTACTACTCCGGGATCCTTCGCGGACTCGACGCCGAGACCGTGCGGCTGCGGTCCGCGGACCTCGCGGCCGCCTTCGGCCTCGAAGACGCGCTCAACCGGCTGGTCGCCGACTACTCCGCCGGCATGACGAAGAAGATCGCGCTTGCCTGCGCCATGATCCACTCTCCCCGCGTGCTCGTTCTCGATGAACCGTTCGAGTCAGTCGATCCGGTCTCGGCGGTCAACGTCACCGAAATCCTGCAGAAATACGTGGCCAGCGGCGGCACCGTCGTGATCTCCAGCCACGGCATGGACCTGATCCAGCGGGTCTGCGACCATGTCGCGATCATTGTGCACGGAAAGGTGCTCGCCGCCGGCACCATCGCCCAGGTTCGCGGTGCGAAGACGCTCGAGGAGCGATTCGTCGAGCTGGCCGGTGGGCGCAAGGTTGTGGAAGGCATGGAATGGTTGCACAGTTTCTCGGACTGAAACTCCGGCTGCTCGCCAATCTCTTCCGGCGTAGTCCCTGGCAGGTCGTGGGGATCGCGGTGGGCCTCCTCTACGGGCTGGCCCTGGCGGTGGGAATTGTCGTCGTGCTGGTGGGCCTGCGTTCTGTGGGCGATGCGGCCCTGGTGCGCGACGGGATGATCGTCGCCGGGTCCCTGGTCGTGCTCGGTTTCTTCCTGGTGCCGCTGGTCTTCGGTGTGGACGACAGCATGGACCCGCGCGCGTTCGCCGTGCTCGGCATCCCGAATCGCCGGCTGTCGCTGGGCCTGGCGGTGTCCGCGCTCCTCGGGGTGCCGGCGATCGTGCTCACGATCGTGCTGCTCGGCACGGTGGTGACCTGGTCCCGCGGAGTGATGGAGACGCTGCTCGCGCTGGTCGCCGCTGCGCTGCTGCTGGCGACCTGCACCCTGGCCGCCAGAGTGAGCACGTCGATCGCGGCATTCCTGCTGGCCACACGACGGTCGCGGGAGTTCACCGGAATCGTCGGAGTGCTCCTCCTCGTCATGATCTCGCCCCTGGTCATCCTCCTGCTCAATGTCGACTGGGGTCGGGACGGCGTCGCGGTGCTCGGCGGCCTCGGCGGCATCCTCGGCTGGACGCCCCTGGGAGCCGGCTGGTCGGTGCCGGGAGATGCCGCGACGGGGCAGTGGGGCGCCGCGTTCCTCAAGCTGCTCATTGCCGCTGCCGTGGTCTATCTGCTCTGGCTTGCCTGGCAGGCGCTGGTGGCGAAGATGCTCGTCACACCCGGACGCGAGGCGCAGGTCAGGAACTACGGTGGACTCGGCTGGTTCGATCGCCTGCCGCCGAACTCCGTCGGGGCGATTGCCGCGCGCAGCCTCACCTACTGGGGTCGTGACTCCCGCTACTGGGTCTCGCTGGTGATGATCCCCGTCGTGCCCGTGCTGGCCGTCATACCGCTGTCGATCGCCGGAGTCCCCGGCGAATACCTGGCCCTCCTGCCGGTGCCGCTGATGTGCGTGTTCCTGGGCTGGGCGACGCACAACGACGTCGCCTTCGACAGCACCGCCGTCTGGCTGCACGTGGTGTCGGGCACCCGGGGAACCGCCGACCGGGTCGGCCGGCTCATCCCGGTGCTCCTCGTCGGTATTCCGCTGATCGGATTCGGATCCGCCATCAGCATCTTCCTGCACGGCGATTGGAGCGTGCTCCCGTCGATGCTCGGCGTGAGCACCAGCATCCTGCTGTCGGGCCTCGGGTTCTCCAGCTTCACCTCCGCCCGCTTCCCGTACCCGGCCACGAAGCCGGGCGACAGCCCGTTCTCCCAGCCGCAATCGTCGGATACCACGGCTGCGTTGATCCAGTCGCTCACCTTCATCGGCGCGATCTTGCTGTCGCTGCCGGCGATCATCATGGGTCTGCTGGGAATCTTCTCCGATCCCGTCTGGCATCTGCCGGCCCTGTTCTGGGGCCTCGGCATCGGTGTCAGCGCCCTCGTCGCGGGTGTCTGGCTGGGCGCGCGCACCTTCGAACGCCGTGGTCCCGAGATCCTCGCCTCGGCGCTTCGTGCCTGACCCGACGCCGCACGCATGGCCACAGCCTCGCGGCTGTTTTAGACTGGGCGCATGACTGACTTTCGCGCGAGCATCGCAGAACCAGGCCAGCCCGGCGGCGGAACGTCGACGCTGGATCGTGAGCTCGAGGAGCTCATCAAGCAGGAACAGATTGAACCGGGCGACCACGAGCGCTTCTCGCACTACGTGCCCAAGGACAAGATCCTTGAATCGGCCATGACCGGCAAGCCGGTGCGCGCGCTGTGCGGCAAGAAGTGGCTGCCGGGGCGCGACCCGGAGAAGTTCCCGGTCTGCCCGACCTGCAAGGCCATCTACGAAAAGATGAAGGCCAAGTAACGCCGCACCCGGCTACCGGTACGAGGTGGGGATGACGGCCTCGCCGCGCCCCAGCCGGAACGCCTCGATCGGCAGTTCCTGCATCACGGAGGCGTTGTGCGCCCTGGCCCGCTGCGTGCCCGAGGCTCCCACGTACCGTTCGTCGACCTCGCCATCGGTGATGAACGGCACGAGCAGCCCCCGTTCCACGCCCTCGCGCTGGGCGTCGTCGACGTCGCCGGACGGCTCGGCACCGACCAGGATGACCTCCTCGCGCGCGGTGCCGCCCCCGTCGAGCAGGCGCACGGCGTTCTTGCGTCCCCCCACCGACACCTTGCCGATCGAGGTCTTGGCCACGGACATCCACGGTCCGGCGTCATCCCGCCGGGCGACGAGCTTGTAGACCATTCCCGCCGCCGGCGCTCCCGATCCGGTGACAACGGACGTGCCCACGCCGAACGCGTCGACCGGGGAACCGGAGAGGGCGGCTATCGCGTATTCGTCGAGGTCGCTGGTGACGGTGATCGTCGTGTTCACGGCGCCGAGCGAGTCGAGTTGCGCGCGGGCGGCGGCCGCCACGGTCGGCAGGTCCCCGGAGTCGATGCGGATGGCGCCCAGCCCGGTGCCGGCCACCCGCACGGCCAGTTCGATGCCGCGGGAGATGTCATACGTGTCCACGAGCAGGGTTGTGGCGCTCCCGAAGGCGTCGACCTGGGCGCGGAAAGCGTCTTCCTCGGTGTCGTGGAGCAGGGTGAAGGAATGCGCCGCCGTGCCCATGGTCGGGATGCCCCAGGTGCGCCCGGCCTCGAGGTTGCTGGTCGACGCGAAGCCGGCGATGTACGCGGCGCGGGCAGCGGCGACCGCCGCGTGTTCGTTGGCGCGCCGGGAGCCCATCTCGGCGATCGGACGCCCGAGGCTCACGGAGACCATCCGGGCGGCCGCGCTGGCGACCGACGTGTCGTAGTTGAGAGTGCTCAGGACGAGCGTCTCCAGGATGACGGCTTCCGCGAAGGTGCCGTCCACCACGAGCAGCGGCGAGCCCGGGAAGTAGGCTTCGCCCTCCTGGTACCCCCAGACGTTGCCGCTGAACGAGTAGTCGGCCAGCCAGTCGAGGGTGGGCGCGCGCACGACGTCATGCTCCCGCAGCCAGTCGAGTTCGGCATCCGTGAACCGGAAATCGCGGATGAGCTCGAGCAACCGGCCGGTGCCGGCGACGATGCCGTACCGACGTCCGTTCGGCAGGCGCCGCGCGAACGTCTCGAACATGCATTCTCGATCGGCGGTGCCGCTCTGAATGGCGGCGTCCACCATCGTGAGTTCGTAGCGGTCGGTGCGGAATGCTGGGGACTCGATCACGCGGCACAGCCTATCGGCCTCGGCCGGGCGGACACAGCCCGGCCGGAGCCCACGCCACTAAGGTTGTTTGACGTGACGGATGCACCGATTGGAATTTTCGACTCCGGCGTGGGCGGCCTGTCTGTCGCCCGGGCGATCAAGGACCAGCTTCCGGGCGAATCGCTCCTCTATATCGGCGACACGGCGCATTCTCCCTACGGACCGAAGAAGATAGCGGATGTGCGCCAGTTCGCCCTCAACGTGCTCGACGACCTCGTGGCCCAGGACGTCAAGATGCTCGTGATCGCCTGCAACACCGCTTCCGCGGCCATGCTGCGGGATGCCCGTGAACGGTACAGCGTGCCGGTGATCGAGGTCATCCAGCCGGCCGTCCGACGGGCGGTCGGCACGACGCGCAACAAACGGGTCGGGGTGATCGGCACGGTGGGCACCGTCAACTCCCTCGCCTACGAGGATGCGTTCGCCGCCGCCACCGACATCCGTCTGTTCACCCAGGCCTGCCCGCGATTCGTCGAGTTCGTCGAGGCCGGCGTGACGACCGGCGACGAGGTGCTCGCGGTTGCCGAGGAATACCTGGCGCCGCTCCGAGACTCCGGCGTCGACACCCTCGTGCTGGGCTGCACCCACTATCCGTTCCTGCGCGGCGCGATCTCCTATGTGATGGGCGACGCCGTGACCCTGGTCTCCAGCGACACCGAGACGGCGAACGATGTGTACCGGACCCTCGTGAGCCAGGGCCTGGAGCGCGATGCGCCTGGCCCGCCCACCTATCGGTACGAGGCGACCGGTGACAGCGCCGAGGAGTTCCTCGCCCTGGCCCACCGCCTGATCGGCCCGGAGATCTCCAGGGTCGACCTCATCGAGACCGGCTCCATCAGCCTCAGTGAACTTGCCGAGTTCGCCGCTTTTCAGAATCAAGCTACCCCCAAGGAGAACTCGTGAGCGACACCCTGCGCGCCGACGGACGCACCACCGACCAGCTTCGCGAGGTCACGATCGAACGCGGCTGGAGCGACCAGGCCGAAGGTTCGGCGCTGATCTCCTACGGGCGCACCAAGGTGCTCTGCACGGCCTCCTTCACCAACGGCGTGCCCCGCTGGATGGCCGGCAAGGGCAAGGGCTGGGTGACCGCCGAATACTCCATGCTCCCGCGTTCGACCAACTCCCGGATGGACCGCGAATCGGTCAAGGGCAAGATCGGCGGGCGGACCCACGAGATCAGCCGGCTGATCGGGAGGAGCCTGCGCGCAGTCGTCGACATGAAGGCCCTGGGCGAGAACACCATCGTGATCGACTGCGACGTGCTGCAGGCGGACGGCGGCACCCGCACGGCAGCGATCACGGGCGCGTACGTTGCCCTGGCCGACGCCCTCGAGTGGGGCCGGGAGAAGAGGTTCATCGGCCAGAAGGCCGTGCCGCTGCTCGACAGCGTTTCCGCCGTCTCGGTCGGGATCGTCAAGGGTGAGCCGATGCTCGACCTGGCCTACGTGGAGGATGTCCGCGCCGAGACGGACATGAACGTGGTCGTCACCGGCCGGGGTCTCTTCGTCGAGGTGCAGGGAACCGCGGAAGCCGCGCCCTTCGACCGCAGCGAACTCGACTCGCTGCTCGACCTCGCCCTCGCCGGCACGGTGACCCTGACCGAGTTCCAGACCACCGCCCTGGGACGCTGAGCCGTGCGGATCGTTCTCGCCACCCACAACCAGCACAAGGTGGAAGAGCTGCGTCGCATCCTCGAGCCGAAGCTCCCCGGGGTCGAGGTGCTCGCCTACGACGGTCCCGAGCCGGTCGAGTCGGGGGCCACCTTCGCCGAGAACGCGCTGATCAAGGCCCGCACGGCCGCAGCGCACACCGGGCTGCCGGCCATCGCGGACGACTCCGGCATCTGCGTCGACGTGCTCGGAGGCTCGCCGGGCATCTTCTCGGCGCGCTGGGCGGGGCCGAGCAAAGACGCCGGCGAGAACCTGCGCCTGCTGCTCTGGCAGCTGGCGGACATCCCGGACGAGCATCGCGGCGCCCACTTCACCTGCGTCGCGGCGCTCGCGCTCCCCGACGAGACCGAGTGGCACGTGACGGGGGAGTGGGCGGGGCACATCCTGCACGAACCGTCCGGCAGCGGCGGTTTCGGCTATGACCCGATCTTCCTGCCCGACGGCTACGCGATCTCCGCGGCCGAACTGACGCCCAACGTGAAGAACGAACAGAGCCACCGTGCGCGGGCGTTCGAGCACCTCATCCCGGTACTTGAGACACTGCTCTCGCCCTAATGGCTCACGATCATTCCCCGGCGGCTGCCGGCAATCGCACCCGGCTGACGATCGCCATCGGCATCGTCGCCTGTGTGCTGATCGTCGAGGCGATCGGCGCCTGGCTGACCGGGTCGCTGGCGCTGCTTGCGGATGCCGGACACATGTTCTCCGACCTCGCAGGCCTCCTGATCGCGCTCGCGGCCACCGTGGTCGCCGCACGCCCGGCCACCGACCGGCAGACCTACGGCTACCAGCGCGCCGAGGTCTTCGGAGCGCTCATCAACGGGTTGATCCTGGTGGCCGTGGCCGTCGGCGTCGTCATCGGCGCGGTGTCCCGGCTGATCTCCGCCGACCAGGCCGAGGTGAGCGGGACGCCCATGCTCATCGTCGCCGTCATCGGGCTGGTAGCCAACGTGGGCGCCCTGCTGCTGCTTCGCCCGGCGGCGGCACACTCGATCAACATGCGCGGTGCGTACCTCGAGGTGCTCGGCGACACGCTCGGCTCGGTCGCGGTCATCATCGCGGCCGGGGTGATCCTCACCACCGGGTTCCAGCAGGCCGACTCGATCGCCTCGCTGCTCATCGCAGCAATGATCCTGCCGCGGGCCTGGTCCCTGCTCCGTGACGTGGTGCGGGTCTTCAGCGAGTCGGTGCCCAAAGACACGGATGTCGCGGAGATCCGGAAGCATATCCTGGAGACGGCCGGCGTCGTCGCCGTGCACGACGTGCACGTGTGGGCGATCACCTCCGGGGCGCACGTCTTCAGCGCCCACGTGGTCGTCGACCCGGTGGTCCTGCAATCGGGCGGGACCGGTGCGCTGCTCGATGAGCTGTCCGACTGCCTGTCGCACCACTTCGACGTGGATCACTCTACGTTCCAGCTGGAACCGGCCGGCCGTACCGGCCACGACTCCCACGCCCACGACTGAGCCGAGCCCCCCTCGCCGAACCCCCTTCGCCGAACTGTGAGTTTGGCCCCTTCCCGGGGACCGCGAAGGTGCCAAACTCACAGTTCGGCGTGTGGGGCGGCGCTTCAGGCCTCGTGCTTGCCGTCGTGCTCGGTGTCGAAAGCGTCGGGATCAAGCACGAGGCTCTCCGTCGTCGGCAGGACCTCACGCTCGCGGATCTCGCGGCGGGCCTTCAGCGCGGACTGGACGTAGTGGAAGACCGTCGGGATGAGGGTGATGGCGACGGCGCCGATCAGGATCAGGTCGATGTACTCGCGTACGAAGTCGGCAACCGGCGGGATGTAGCCGAGGAAGAACCCGAAGTAGGTGAGTCCGGTGCCCCAGAGGAGGGCGCCGATCAGGTTGTAGAGCGTGTACTTGCGCTGGTCCATGCGGCCGACTCCGGCAGCGACCGGGGCGAAGGTTCGCACGATGGGAACGAAGCGGGCGACGATCACGGCGACGCCACCGAAGCGCAGGAAGAAGGCGTTCGTGCGTTCGACGTTCTTGATGCTGAACAGCCCCGATTCCTTGCGCTCGAAGACGCGGGGGCCGAAGCGACGGCCGATGAAGTAGCCTGCCTCGCCGCCGAGGAACGCGGCCAGGCCGATCGCCAGCGCGACCCACCAGATGTCGATCCGGATCACGCCGGCATAGGTGAGGAGTCCGGTGATGACGAGCAGGGTGTCGCCGGGGAAGAGAAAACCGACGAGCAGACCCGTCTCGGCGAAGACGATCGCGCACACTCCGAGCAGTGCCCAGGCGCCGAACCCGTCGATGAGGAGCTCCGGGTCGAGCCAGGGGATCAGTGCGGTGTGGATCACGAGGGAACTCCAGTCGGCGGCGGCAAGTGGCCGGGCGGCAGCGAGGCGCGGGTGCTGTCACAGGCTACCGCCTATCCTCGGGAAACTTCCCCGGTATCCGGGCGATCAATCCTTCGGTCCTGAACGGAAGGTTAATTCGAGGGAATCCGCCGGGGTGAATTGCGCAGAATGCTCGCAACAGCCGACTCGGCTCCGGTGCGGGAGAGGGGACTTGAACCCCCACGCTCGAAAGCACAGGAACCTAAATCCTGCGTGTCTGCCAATTTCACCACTCCCGCGAGTGCCGTCCTAGTCTACTGAGCCGTGCAGGCCAGGAGCCGTCGCCTCGGCCGGACGCGGGCGGCCGAGCAGGGGCTGCTCGTACGCGGCTGTCTGCGCGCGCAGCGCGTCCACGACCGCGGCGACGGCCGGCTGCCGCAGGGAATCGGGTCGCAGCACCATCCAGTAGGGAAGGCGTTCCTGGAAGTCGTCCGGGAGCAGGCGCACCAGGTCGGGGTGGCGGTCCGCCATGAAGCAGGGCAGGAACCCGATGCCCGCGCCGGCCCGGGTGGCCTCCACGTGCACGAACACGTTCGTCGAGCTGAGCGAGTCCCGCATCGTGGGCACCAGTCGGCGCGGGGCATCCAGGTCGTCGACCTGCAGCATCGAATCCACGAAATAGACGAGCGGATGTTCCGTCAGCCCGGCAACCGTGGTCGGTGCGCCGTATTCGGCGAGGTAGCTCCGGGAGGCGTACATCCCGAGCATGTAGTGACCGAGGCGGAATGCTTCGGCGCGGTGCACCTGCGGCTCGCCCACGACGATTTCGATGTCGAGGCCGGAGCGGTGCTGCAGAGCGCGCCGGGTGACCGTGACGATCTCCACCCGGAGTGAGGGATGCCGGCGCTGCAGGGCGGCGACGGCCGGGGCGGCGATGTAGGCGCTGAAGCCGTCGGTGGCCGACATCCGCACGACGCCGGTGAGTTGGTTCGGCCGCTCGGGTTCTCCGCCGAGCAGGGCGATGGCCGATTCGACGCCTTCCGCTGCCTGGGCGGCCCGTGTGCCCAGGTCGGTCAGCTCCCAGCCGCCGACGGTTCGCGACAGCACGCGGCCGCCGAGCACCTTCTCCAGCGCCGCGATCCGGCGCGAAACGGTCGTGTGGTTCAGGTCCAGGCTGTCGGCCGCCGTCGTGAACCGGCCGGTTCGCGCGACGGCGAGCAGGATCAGGAGGTCGTCGGCGTTCGGCAGCGACTGCGGCGTCGGCGCGGGCAGGAGGGTCATATCTGCAATTATGCACATGGCGTCTGGCGAAGTGGTCATTGAGGCACGGCCCGACTGCAGGAATACTCGGGGGAGCCGTGTGTGCTGCACACACGGGACCGGACAAACCCACCAGGTGTCAGAGGCGACACTGAAGGAGACAGACATGAGCGTCAATCAGCGCGTCGAGGCAGGTTCCGGAGGAACCTCATCGGCCGGCGGCAAAAACTCGGAAAAGTCGGGCCTGAAGAGGATCGTTGCCGCCTCCATGGTGGGCACGGTCGTCGAATGGTACGAGTTCTTCCTCTATGCGACCGCCGCCAGCCTCGTCTTCGGCACGGTCTTCTTCCCGAACGCCGGCAGCGAGTTGGACGGCATCCTCGCCGCCTTCCTGACCTACGCGGTAGGGTTCATCGCCCGTCCGCTGGGTGGCATCGTCTTCGGGCAGATCGGCGACAGGCTGGGCCGCAAGCACACCCTGCAGGTGACGATCATCCTCGTCGGTGTCGCGACCTTCCTGATGGGCTGCCTGCCCGGCTTCGACACGATCGGCTACTGGGCTCCGGCGCTGCTGATCGCCCTCCGCTTCATCCAGGGCTTCGCCGTCGGCGGTGAGTGGGGCGGCGCCGTGCTGCTCGTCGCCGAGCACAGCCCGAACGCGTCGCGGGGCTTCTGGTCCAGCTGGCCGCAGGCCGCAGTGCCGGTGGGCAACCTGCTCGCCACGCTCGTGCTGCTGGCCACGTCCTGGCTCCTGCCCGCTGAACAGTTCATGAGCTGGGGCTGGCGCATCGCGTTCTGGCTCTCGGCCATCATCGTGGTCATCGGCTACTACATCCGCACCCACGTCAACGAGGCCCCGATCTTCCTCGAGGCACGCGCCCAGGTGGAAGCCGAGCAGGCCATCAGCTACGGAGTCAAGGAAGTCATCCGTAAGTACCCGCGCGGCATCCTCAGCGCCATGGGCCTGCGCTTCGCCGAGAACATCCTGTACTACATCATCGTGAGCTTCTCGATCGTCTACCTCGTCACGGTGCACGCCTACGACACCAGCCAGCTTCTGTTCGCGCTGCTCCTGGCCCACCTCGTGCACTTCCTCGTGATCCCGCAGGTCGGGCGCCTGTCCGACAAGTTCGGGCGCAAGCCGGTGTACCTGGCCGGTGCCCTCCTCGGCGCGAGCTGGGCGCTGTTCGCCTTCCCGATGTTCGACACGAAGAACCCGGTGCTGATCGTCCTGGCGATCACCCTCGGCCTCTGCTTCCACGCCCTGATGTACGCGGGCCAGCCGGCGATCATGGCCGAGCTCTTCCCGACCCGGATGCGCTACTCCGGTGTGTCACTCGGCTACCAGGTGACCTCGATCCTGGCCGGTTCGATGGCGCCGATCATCGCCGTCGCCCTGCTCAAGGAGTACGGCTCCTGGGTGCCGGTCGCGATCTACCTGGCGATCGCCTGCGCGATCACCGTGGTCGCCGTGCTCACGCTCAAGGAAACCAAGGGAGCATCGCTGCGCGAGATCGACGCTGTCGACGCCCGCAAGCACGGGCTGGAGCCGGCCCCGGTCCTCCGCTAACCGCCACGGCAGATAACCGGCTCAACGAAGGAACACAGATGACTCAAGCACTCGCGCACGCGCCCCGGGCCTCGGCCGACACCGAGACCTGGGCGCGGACCGGGCCGCTGACGGGCAAACGCGCCCTGGTCACCGGGGGCGCGAGTGGCATTGGTGCGGCTGTGGCCCGGTCTCTCGCTGAACGCGGCGCGCACGTCGTCGTCGCGGACATCGATGGGGCCGGCGCCGCGGCGCTCGCCGACGAGCTCGGCGGCTCCAGCTGGACCGTCGACCTTCTCGACACCGCGTCGCTCACCGACGACATCCTGGCCGAGGCCGTCGACGGTGTGGACATCCTGGTGAACAACGCCGGGATCCAGCGGATCAACCCGATCCAGGACTTCGACCCGGTCGACTTCCGTCGCATCATCACCCTGATGCTCGAGGCACCCTTCCTCCTCATCCGCGCTGCGCTACCGAAAATGTACGAGAACGGGTTCGGCCGCATCATCAACATCACCTCGGTGCACGGCATCCGGGCCTCGCCGTTCAAGAGCGCCTATGTCTCGGCCAAGCACGGCCTGGAGGGGCTGTCCAAGGTGACGGCCCTGGAAGGCGGCGAGCACGGCGTGACCAGCAACTGCGTCAGCCCGGGGTACGTGCGCACGCCCCTGGTCGAGAAGCAGCTGGCCGAGCAGGCCGCGGTGCACGGCATCCCCGAAGCCGACGTGCTGAGCCGGATCATGCTCACCGAGAGCGCCATCAAGCGCCTGGTCGAGCCGGAGGAGGTCGCCTCGATCGTCGCCTGGCTGGCTTCCGAGGACGCGGCCATGGTCACGGGCTCCAGCTACACGATGGACGGCGGCTGGTCCGCCCGCTAGCTTCCCGCGCCCCCCTGCCTCTCCCCGCTGGCCTCTCCCCGCCCCCGCCCCCGCCCCCGCTCCCGCCCCCGCTCCCGCCCCCGCTCCCGCTCCCGCTCCCGCCCCCGCTCCCGCTCCCGCCCCCGCTCCCCGCTGTCCCCTCCCAGCTGTCCCTGCTGAGTTGCGGAGAAACACCCTTCGTTGGGAAATTGAAGGTACTTTTTCCGCAACTCAACGTGAAACGACCCGAATGCAGACTGCGCCAGGGCCGGGCTGTGGATAAGTTCAACGGCCATTGCCGGGGTGGAGCATCATGCAGGGATGAGCGAGGCCGTGCGCATCATCACCGAGCAGGTACGGATGCGCGTGCGCAGGGAGGGCGTGGACCTCGCCTCCGACGGCAGCCTCGCCGAACAGTACGTCCGCGACGAACTGCAGCGCTACAGCGAGCGCGCCCTCGGCGGTTCGCTGCCGCTGATCGCCGACGAACGCCAGGCGGCGAGGGAGGTCGTCGCCTCCCTGACCGGCTTCGGCGCCCTGCAACCGTTCCTCGACGACCCCGGGATCGAGGAGATCTGGATCAACGGACCCAGCCAAGTTTTCATCGCCCGCGACGGTGTCTCCGAGCTCACCGGCATGGTGCTCACCGAGCGGGAGGTGCGCGACCTGGTCGAGCGGATGCTGCAGGCCTCCGGCCGCCGCGTGGACCTCTCCTCGCCTTTCGTTGATGCCTCCCTGCCCGACGGGTCGAGGCTGCACGTGGTCATCCCGGACATCACCCGGAAGCACTGGGCGGTCAACATCCGCAAGTTCACCCGGCGCATCCGCGACCTGAACCAGCTCGTCGGGCTGGGCTCGCTCACCCAGCAGGCGGCCGAGTTCCTGCGGATGTGCGTGCTCGCCGGGCAGAACATCCTGGTCTCGGGTGCCACGCAGACGGGCAAGACCACGATGCTGAACGCCCTGCTGTCGTCCACGAGGCCCGGCGAACGGATCGTGACGGTGGAGGAAACCTTCGAGCTGGACCTCTCGGCGCGGGACGTCGTGGCCATGCAGTGCCGTCAGCCGAGCCTCGAGGGGACGGGCGAGATCACCCTGCGGCGGCTGATCAAGGAGTCCCTCCGGATGCGACCCGACCGGCTCGTGGTCGGCGAGGTGCGCGAGGCCGAGAGCCTCGACCTGCTGATCGCCCTGAACAGCGGACTTCCCGGCATGTGCTCGATCCACGCCAACAGCGCCAGGGACGCCCTCGCCAAGCTCTCGACGCTGCCGCTGCTGGCCGGCCGGAACATCGACTCGTCGTTCGTGCTGCCCACCGTGGCCGGCTGTATCGACATCGTCGTGCATTGCGAGATAGATCGCCACGGACGCCGACGGGTCACCGAGATCATCGCGCCGAGCGGACAACTCGCCGGCCCGATGATCGAGGCCAGCCCGGTCTTCCTGGCCCTGACGGGAACCCTCGAGCCGACCGGCGGCTTCCCCACCAAGCTCGCCAAGTTCCGCGCGGCGGGCCTCGACCCGGCGCTCGTGCTCCGGCGGGGAGCGGCATGACGCTCGCACTGGGGTGCCTCCTGGCCGCGGGCCTGCTGCTCGTCGCCTCTCCGTTCCTCTGGCCCTCACGCGAGAGAGCCGCGGTCGCAGCCCGGGCAGGAGTTCAGACGCGGATGCGCTCCCGCCTCACGCAAGCCGGGTTCGGCGGGGTCCCGGTCTCGGTCTTCATCGCCGTTTCACTGGCCGTGGGACTCGCCTCCGCGGCGCTCGCGCAGGCGATGCTCGGAGTACAGGCGCTCGCCGCCGTGGCCGGACTGGCCGCGATGGTGTTCCCCTCGCTGCTCGTGTCCTGGCGCGCCCGCGCTCGCCGGAGGGCCAATCGCACGGTCTGGCCCGACGTGGTCGACCACCTGGTCTCCGCGGTCCGGTCCGGCCTCGCCCTGCCCGACAGCGTGAGCAGCCTCGCGCAGTCCGGTCCGGCGGCCGGCCGCATCGCCTTCTCGACGTTCGAGCGCGAGTACCGCGCGACCGGAAACTTCGCACACTGCATCGACGAGCTCAAGGCGTCCCTCTCCGACCCCATCGCCGACCGCATCCTGGAGACCCTGCGCATGGCGAGGGACGTCGGCGGAAGCGACCTGACGATCGTGTTGCGCAGCCTCGCCGCCTGGCTCCGGCAGGATGCCGCCATCCGGTCGGAGGTCGAGGCCCGGCAGTCCTGGATCGTGAACTCGGCCAGGCTCGGCGTCGCCGCGCCGTGGATCGTGCTCCTACTGCTCGCCTCGCGCCCTGAGGCTGCCCTTGCGTACAACACACCGGCCGGCGGCATGGTGATCCTCGGCGGCCTGGTCGTCTCCGCCCTGGCCTACCGCGTCATGGTCAGGCTCGGGCGGCTCCCCGAGGAACGGCGGTGGTTCCGGTGAGCGCGCAGCTGGCCTGGGGCGTGTTCTGCGGAACCGCACTCGGCGTCGGACTGTGGTCGCTGGTGAGCCTCGCGCCGAGGCTCAGCCGGCCGCGGCTCGCCAACAGGCTTGCGCCGTACCTGCTCGACCTCTCGCCCGAGGCGCGGGCGTTCGTCGGGCGCACCTCCGTCGATCCGATTCCCGTGCTCGGCACGCTATTCTCGCCGGGCTTCCATCGGCTCAGGGACGCGCTCTCGTCCCTCCTGGGCGGGGCCGAGACGACCCAGCGGCGGCTCCGCCAATCGGGTTCGGCCTGGAGCGTCGACCGGTTCCGCTCCGACCAACTCGTGTGGGCGATCGTGTCCCTCGCCGGGGGCGCCGTGGCCGTGCTGGCGGTGCCCGCGTTCCGCACGATGCCCCTGGCCGCCCAGGTCGTGCTCCCGGTCATAGCCGGGGTGTGCGCGGCGCTCGTCCGCGACCAGCTCCTGCGCCGCGCCGCCACCGTGCGGCTGTCGCGCATGAAAAGCGAGCTGCCCACGATCCTCGAGTTCCTCACCCTGTCGCTGTCGGCGGGCGAGGGGATCCTCGATGCGCTGCGGCGGGTGTCCGGCACGAGTTCGGGGGAGCTGTCCCGTGAACTAGCCACGGTCGTGGCCGACGTGCACGCCGGCGTTCCCCTCGCCTCCGCCCTGCACACCCTGTCCCGCCAGGTGCAGGTGCCCGCGCTCACCCGTTTCGTCGACCAGGTCACCGGGGCCCTGGACCGAGGGTCGCCGCTGGCCGAGGTGCTGCGCGCCCAGGCGCAGGATGCCAGGGAAGAGGCCAAGCGCGACCTGCTCGAGGTGGCCGGAAAGAAGGAAGTGGCCATGCTGGTTCCGGTCGTCTTCCTCATCCTTCCGCTGACCATCCTGTTCGCCGTCTTCCCCGGCTTTGTCGCGCTGCAGGCCGGCTTCTGAAAGTCGTATCCGAGCAACCCCACCCAGGAAAGTTGGAGACCATGACAGGGCTGAGAATGCGCATCCTGAACCGCTGGCGGGACGAGACCGGGGATGTGCCTCGACTTATGTTGCATCGGCGTGTCTCATGAGACATTTTGTCTAGAGTTCGCGGGTTCGAGGGTATGCACTTGTCGACCGGAAATGAGACAGGTGCTGATTCCTGTACCGTGCGAGATTGGATGGCCAAGTACGCAATTCTGACCTCGTGACCTCGTGACCTCGTGACCTCGTGACCTCGTGANGTGACCTCGTGACCTCGTGACCTCGTGACCTCGTGACCTCGTGACCTCGTGACCTCGTGACCTCGTGACCTCGTGACCTCGTGACCTCGTGACCTCGTGGCCTCGGAGCACTTGGAGGACCTTCGCAACCAGCTCGTTATCGGGTGGAGGTCACCGCGTACCTGGCGCCAGACCGGCCATACCCTTGAGTAGCTCCGCCGCCTCATCTCCGACAGGTCCTGACATGGGCGCAGCCCGGATACCAGCGGCTCAATGTCGGCCCTCCTAGACTTTCGTGCCTTAGCGGACGCCGTAACGCCCTGCCCCAACCCGTCACTGCGCCGATGGGCATTTGATCGATTATTTGGCTCCCCTGCTGTATCCGTGGGTGTTTCGGAGCGCCTTAACGGCCGCACGCCGCTTCCTGTCTAGGTTTCTGACTGTCAAAGGAAAGAAACTCAAGGGCAGGAAAACGGCGTGCGGTCTCTAACAATATGGCGGACTTTGCTTGGTGTCGACAAGGCAGTGGTCGAGGCCGTTGATCTCGACATCTCGACGGGCGTTTTTGTCGCTTCGGTGCGGCTGACCAGGTCGATGCGGAACCGGTGCGGGAGCTGCCAGAAGCGCTGCCCGCGCTACGACGAGGGGGCGGGGCGGCGCCGGTGGCGGGGATTGGATTTCGGCTCGACCCGGGTCTTTCTGGAGGCGGATGCCCCGCGGGTGTCGTGCCGGGAGCACGGTGTGATCGTGGCTGCGGTGCCATGGGCCAGGCACCAGGCCGGCCACACCCGCCACTTCGATTCATATGTCGCGTGGCTGGCCACTCAAACCTCGAAAACCGCGGCAACTCAGTTGATGCGGATCGCGTGGCGCACGGTCGGGGCGATCATCACCCGGGTGTGGGCCGACACGGAAAAGCTCCATGATCCCTTCGCCGGGCTCACCCGGATCGGGATCGATGAGATCTCCTTCAAGCGCGGCCGGAAGTTCTTGACTGTGGTCGTGGACCACGATTCGGGTCGTCTGGTCTGGGCTGCACCCGGCCAGGACAAGGCCACCCTGGGCACGTTCTTCGATGCGCTCGGCGCGGAACGATCCGCTCTGATCACGCATGTTTCCGCGGATGGGGCCGCGTGGATCGCGTCGGTCGTCGCAGCACGCTGCGCGGACCCGTTCCACGTCGTGAAGTGGGCCACGGAAGCCCTCGATGAAGTTCGCAAGGCCGCCTGGACCGAGGCCCGCAAACAGGCCCGCCTAAACGAGTCCCGCACGGTTGGCCGGCCCGTGCACGACGCCCCGGCCCGGCCTCACAGCGAGCACGCGAAGTTGATGATGAACTCCCGCTACGCGCTCTGGAAAAACCCCGAAAACCTCACCGAGAAACAACAGATCAAGCTGGCCTGGGTCGTTCACACCAACCCGGCCCTAGGCCGGGCCTACTACCTCAAAGAAGGCCTCCGGCTGGTCTTCAAGCTGCCCCGCGACGAAGCCGCCGAGGCCCTGGACAAGTGGGTCGGATGGGCCCGCTGCAGCCGAATCCCATCGTTCGTGAAACTCCAACGCTCCATCGTCAAGCACCGGGCCGCGATCCTTGCATCGATCGAGCACGGCCTCTCCAACGGCCGCATCGAATCCATGAATACCAAGATCCGACTACTCACCCGAATCGCCTTCGGCTTCAAATCACCCGACGCCCTCATCGCCCTCGCCATGCTCAGCCTCGGCGGCCACAAACCCGCACTCCCCGGCCGGGTTTAACCCACGGTTACGACAGGAGAGCCGATTATTTCGTCGATATAACCCGGCGCGACACGATCGCAGGCGCTGGTCCATTCGGCGAGATCCTGCCAGGGGTCGGAGTTATCGTCGCGATAAGCCCGGCTCGCAAATGTTCCCGATTTGCTTCGATGAGTTCAGACCGCTGCTGCTAGTTTGAGAACAGGAATTGGGGGAGTTTGTGCCAAACGAGTTGCTAATGGGGACGCGTCGTACAGGCGATTTCTTCGACACCTATGAAGACACCCCCGAGGTCAAGGTGATCCTTGAACGATCCGAGGCCGGCATCGGCGTTACCGTTGCGTGGTCAAGCCCGGAGGTCCCTTATGCAGCTTGGTTCATGGGCGAGAGTACATTCTGGTTCAGCCAGGAACCCCAGCCCGAGTCGAAGCCTGTGCCGAAACGCGTGTTATTTAGCGACTCCCATGGGTTCGTCCTTCTGATCCGTTGTTGGGCACGCGGATATCACGCGAATGCTCTGGGACCTGGCAGCGGGACGCTGTGGGCCCGAGCGGCCATCATGGACGTCCGCGAAGATAGGGAGTTTGATCGCCCTCACGGGCTGCAGACGGAAATTTCCGGGCTTCGCGATTGGTTGGGCGTCACCTCTTGGGACGAGCGGCCAGACAGAAGCGACGGTACTCGTAAGGTCATTCTGAGTTCTCTCGAGACTTCGACCCTTAGTGCGGGCGAGCACTCAGGGATGACCCTCGACTTCAGGTCGGGTTGGGCGGTCGTCCCCGAGGAAGGGCGTGACCGTCGAGTACTCCTCGATCTTTTGAGATGCACCACCCGTAGCGTCGAGCCGCTCGAGTGGGAAGTGCACATGCAGCTCCACAGGGCTATTCGAGACCTGCTGGTCGTTTCGAGGTGGCGCGCCGAATCCTGTGTTGCGGTACGTGCTCTCCGTGAAGACGACCCTATGACTAACCTTGACGGTGAGTCCCATGGGGACCTGTGGCGTGAGGTCGTCGTATCGGACGACGAGCGTAAATCAGCGCCCAAGGACTATTCGCCGCACCTGGTGCAATACCAGGAGCTCGGCGTCAAAGGCATCGATCGTTGGGTAGCCCTCCGAGATGAATTCGCCCGAGCCCTCGACCCAGTGATCACAAGCATTGATCTCCGCAACGCAACCCCACACACACGCCTTGCACACACAGCGCCTGGTGTGGAAGCTTTGGGGTACCTGCTGATGGTCCGTGATGGCATGGATCCAAAGAGGGCGGCAAGGGTCAATTTGAAAGCACGGTTCGAGCGTATTCTCGCTGACCTGGGCGACTGCCTCCCCTTCGATGGAACTAAGTGGGTTGTTCAGACTGTCGAGACATACAACGCGTTAAAGCACGCGAACCGCGCGCTGGCTGATGACGTCGATTTGATGAACACCTGGGCTGAATGCGTCATGGTTGTGCGAGCTTGGGTCGGGCTCGAACTCGGTATCGCGGTGGACGTGTTGAAGCTGCGACTTCTAGAAGACAGACAGCCTCGCAATTTCATTTCAAGGTGATATGCCCATCTGCTTCTTCTGCCGAGGTGAGGGCGCCATCCCGAGTGCGGAGCACTAAAGGTGAGCAGCAATGCGACGACGGTGAGGCCGAGGAAGGTGGTGCGGGTAGTGCTCTTCGACACAGTGTGTGCCTTCGGTCCGCGCCGCACGGGAGGCACAGCGTCCTCCGAGCCGTTTAGGGGGCTTGGTCGCTAGTCGGCGGGCCTACCTGCAACAGGAGATAGAAGTGCTGCGATTGCGGCGCGTAGCCGCACGACGGTGCCATGGTCTGGTACCGACTGTGTCGGTTTGGCGTTAGACCAGGCGCACTAGATCACAGGACGGGCAGCGCCAGAAGGGGCTGATCGTTGTTCCATCGGCCAGCATCCGGACTAGGCACTGCTCACAGTTTGGGGGAGCGCTAAGCAAGTCGGGTTGCATGACCAAACCGTATCCGGTTCGCGCGCGCATCGCAGCGCGGCTAATCAGCTACGGAATTGAGCACAGCACGCGCGTAACTGGCAATCCAAGCCAGACTTGTATCGTCTATAGCCCGAGGACGCGCCATGGTCATCACGTCAATCGATGTCGACCAGGACGCGCTCAAGCGGGCCAAGCTGCTGACCGGGACCACGTCGGATGGCGAGACTGTCGGTCTTGCCCTCCGAACCCTGATAGCCGTTCGCCAGCAGCACTCTGTCGTCGAGCGCATCATCGGTCGTCGCTTCGAGCCAAGGCTTCGAAGTGATTCCGTCGGCGGAATTAGTCGGTGCGGGATCCTCGGTCATTTGTCGTCTACTCCCGTCATTGAGTCTCTCACGACATATTGTGAAGATGGGAGAGCTCTCGGAACGCGCGACCGACCCGTAGGCTCCGAGGCACGTTCGGATTCCAGCTCACCCATCCGCGTCTCTTCCAGTACTCGTCTTCGCGGTTGAGGTTTCTCTTGCGCCCACTTCTGGCCATCTTCACACTCCAAATCTTGGTGGAGTGTTGCGACGAGACCTAGAACTCGCCCGGCACTACTGGCCCTGTTTTGGGTCGGCGTTAACACGCGCTCCTCGACAAGCGAATAGATTCTGTTGTCTCTCTCCGCGGGAGCCGAGTTGAGTGATGTGTTCACGCCTTCCACCTCCTGGATCGCCTCAAGTATGGCGCTCCTAACGTCTGGGGCGGAAGCGCCCATGAAATGCCTCCACCACCAACAGCTACTGCTGCGAGACGCAGATCGTGTCAGCCAATGAGGCTATTCGTCAACACCGGGGGCAAGTCCCAAAAACCGCTCGAAAAATGTCGTCAGAGCTTGGATAACATATTTCTTTTTTTGGTTGTGTCCTGCTTCAAGGTTGAAGCGCGAAACAGGCGGCAAAACCTTTGTGATATCGGTCCCGGTCGTGCGCAACTGGCCGTCACGGAACGCCGCGTCGATGAACGAGTGGGTCTCAAGGGGTTTGAGCTTATGTTCCCCAATGATCGACTCGAGTTCTGCCTCGCGCTTCTTCTCTACAAATGCTCGCCATTGCACGTCTGCGGTACCGTCCACGGAAACCGAGTCCACGAAGCTCTCGACCAGATCGCGTTTACTACGCAGGCTTGGGCTCGCATCGACCGCGCGCGCGATTCGAGCGCGAATTTCTTTGTCTTCGCCATTGCCAAACTCTGCGCGGTACTTCTCTACGAGAATCAGAATGTAGTCGACATTGATTTCTACCTGCTTGACCAGTTCAATCTCAAAAACCACGTCGTCGTTGATCTTTTCTTTGTCACCATCGCGTTCTTTTCGGAACTCGGCGTAAAGATCCAAGTAGATCGATCGGTAGTCCTGGTGAAGGCGCTCGGTAAGCGCATCCTGTCCAACGAAGTCATCGAACGAAGTCAGGATGTTCTGAAGACGCAGGATTGAGCCAAACAGCGTGATGAACTCTTTTTGCGCGGCCTCACCGACAATTGGCCAACCAAGCGGGAAGGTCTGGAGCAGCGCATTGACCTTCTCGGAGTACTCGCTGTAGTAGTCACAATATGGCTTGAGTAGCACGACGCCGCGGGCGTCCTTATTTCCGAACAGCTCTAGTGCTGCATTCGTCTCATCCTCGAGGTTGCGGAACGTGACGATGTTGCCATAAGTCTTAACGGAGTTCAGGATGCGATTGGTGCGCGAGTAGGCCTGAACTAGGCCATGCGAGCGCAGGTTCTTGTCGACGAACAGTGTGTTCATCGTGGTGGCGTCGAAACCGGTCAGGAACATGTTGACTACAATGACGAGGTCTATCTCGCGGTTCTTCATCCGCTGAGAGAGATCCTTGTAATAGTTCTGGAACTTGTCGGCACTTGTGTCGTAGCTCGTATCAAACATCTCGTTGTAGTCACGAATGGCCGACTCGAGGAAATCTCGATTACTGACGGAAAGCGCGTCGGTATCGAATGCTTCATCGTCCAAGATGCCGTCGTTCGTTGCTTCGTTGGCGCCATAGCTGAAGATGACACCTATCTTGAGTCGCTGATCTGGCGTGAGTGATCCCTGGAGCCTTTTGAAGGTCAGGTAATAGCGTTGCGCCGCATCGATTGAGGCTGTTGCGAACAGAGCGTTGAAGCCGCGGAGACGCTTCTTCTCTCGGACGGCTTCGACGGCCCGACGCGACCGCACCGACTCGGCGACGTTAGCAACAATTGAGTGTTCGTAGCCCCCAACGTTGCGCTTTGTCTTCTGGTCGAAGTGCTCGAGGATGTATTGCACAATGTTGCTAAGCCGGCGCTCGTCGAGAAGGGCCATTTCAGCCTGAATACCCGAAACGTCCTTGTCCACGACCGCTCCGACCTGAACGGTGTTAACGTAGTCAATTCGGAACGGCAGAACGTTTTGATCAGTGATTGCGTCGACGATCGTGTATGTGTGGAGTTTTTCCCCAAAAGCCTGTTCCGTGGTCTTGAGTTGCGGATTGCCGCCACTGCTGGCGTTCTTGGAAAATATCGGCGTTCCAGTGAAACCGAACAAATTGTAGCGCTTGAATGCTCGGGTGATGTCTGTATGCATGTCGCCGAACTGCGACCGGTGGCATTCGTCGAAGATGATCACTACGTGACCGGAATAGATCTCGTGACGGCTGGAGGACTTGACGAAGGTCGATAGCTTTTGGATCGTTGTGATGATGATCCGCGCGTTCGGATCCTCAAGCTGCTTCTTCAGCACAGCGGTCGATGCATTCGAGTTCGCAGCACCCTTCTCGAAACGGTCGTACTCGCGCATCGTCTGATAGTCCAGGTCTTTGCGGTCAACAACAAAGAGGACCTTTGCGACATCGGGCAGTTTGGATGCCAGCTGCGCCGTCTTAAAGGAAGTGAGGGTCTTGCCCGACCCCGTGGTGTGCCAGACGTAGCCGCCGGCGTCAATCGTGCCAAGTTTTCGATAATTGGTCGAGATCTCGATTTTCTGCAATATTCGCTCAGTAGCCACGATCTGGTACGGACGCATCACCAGGAGATCCCGGTCTACAGTTAGCACGCAGTAGCGGGTCAAGGTGTTTAGCAGCGAGTGCTTGGCGAAGAAGGTTTTCGTGAACGCAGTCAGTTCTTGGATCGGATTATTCTGCGCGTCGGTCCACCAAGAAGTGAACTCGAACGAGTTGCTGGACTTCTTGCCCTTTACTTGCTTACTCGATGCTTCTTTGATGTGCTTCGAACGAGTCGAATTGGAATAGTACTTCGTCAAGGTGCCGTTGCTGATCACAAACAGCTGGACATAATCGAACAGGCCAGAGCCGGCCCAGAAGCTATCTCGCTGGTATCGGTCGATTTGGTTGAACGCCTCACGGATGTCGACGCCACGGCGCTTGAGTTCTATATGCACCATTGGGAGCCCGTTGACCAGCACTGTTACGTCGTACCGGTTCGCGTACCGTCCGCCGCTTTCCCCTTGCTCGACCCCATACTGGTTGATCACTTGAAGTTGATTGTTGTGTATGTCCTTCTTATCAATCAACGTGATGTTCTTCGTCGATCCGTCGTCACGCATGAGGGTCTGAACATGGTCTTCTTGGACCCGGACACTTTTCTCGATGATGCCGTCGTTTTGGCCGGCAACCTTCGTTGCGAAGAAGCGATCCCACTCGCGATCCGTGAAGGTCACATTGTTGAGTGCCTCCAATTTGGCGCGTAGGTTCGCAATCAGCCCGCTTTCATTCTTGATCGGCAAGTATTCATACGCCTGGCCCTGCAGCAGACGCACCATCTCGCGCTCTAGGTCTGCTTCGGACTGATACGACGTCGCACTCGCGGGATCAGCGACGTACTCTGTCACGACCGTACTCTCAGCGGAGACGGCGATCGGATTGTACTTGCGCGCGAGGGAATCGCTCATGCTTCGAGCTCCTTGAACCGGAGTAGACGATGGCGGTAGTGCTCGTACTGATTGCGCCGCATTCGAATCTCTGCGGGAATTCCGCCATCGATGTCATTGACCAGCCCATCGAATTGATCCAGCACATTAACAATATGCTTCTGAACCTCGATTGCCGGGACGGGCACCGCGACGAGCACTAGTTCCTTGCGATTCAGTGCCGGCGTTCCCCCCGTCTGCTGGAGGCCGCGAATGGAGGGCTGAATTGATTTCAAGAAGTGATATAGAAAACGAGTACTGACAACTTCGTTGGTGCTCCAAATCCGGTAACACAGAGGTCCGCACCAGAACGGCTCTCTTTGGTATCCAACAACACCAACACCGCCTTGCCCACGCGATGGGATCGTCACCGCGTCGCCATCCGTGTTCTGCAGAGGCGAGCGACCCGATTCGGCGGTTCCGGCATTCACAAAGGAGTACTCGCCAGACTCTGCTGGAACTCCGTCTGGGGGTGCTTGCCCAGTGCGAACGTTTGCTACCGCACCGAGAGTGCGCCACTCGGTCTCCCCTGGAATGTTGCGTATCAACTCGGCACGGTAATGCTCGTACTGTGCCAGACGCGCCTGCTGCTCCGCTCTCAAGTCCGTTTCGAGCCGAGTGAATTGATCAAGCACCCTCACAACCTCTGTCTGAACCTCCAGCGGCGGTACGGGGATTCGATATCCCAGAATCGCGGCCTTTTCGCCCCGCGGCATTTTCGCACCCTTCGCGTGCTGCGTGTTGTACACGAAGAAATCGTCGGAGGACAAGACATAGTAGACATAGGCGGGAGTGAGCGAATGCCGCGCTTCATGTTTGATTCGGATAGCGAGGACGTCGCTGCTGCAGCCGCCACTATTGGATGCAAGCCACACCTTTTTCAAATAGGGGCGGATATTGCCGAGCAGGACATCTCCAGGCTCGTAGGCGGTCAGTCGCGCGGTGTTCGGTGGGTAGCTCGAATCCACGCGCCCGCCCTTGAGCGCGACGAGATTGTCTACTCCCACATAGGAGGTGTCATCAATATCGGACGCGTCGACGCGAGTGGTGGAGAACTCGGCAACTTTCGACAATGGAACATAGGGGACGCCACTCGGAGTCAGCTCTGCGATTAATTCATCAATTCGACTCATGACACAACTTCCTCGCCAGCAATTGCGTCAATGTTGTCCACGTTCCACCCCAGGTCCTCGATCGCCTGTGCAAAAACATTGTCGCGGTATATTTCCTCGACAACCCCGAGCACCAACCGTAGACATGGCTCGAACTTTTGAAGGGCTATTTCTTCACTCGACTCGCCATGGATAATCTCGCTCAGCTCACTGAATAGCTTGTAGCCGTCACTCGAGAAACGTTGAGGAATGATGTTGCGCTTGTCGTTCACCTTCCTAAGAACTTCGGCAAATGAGCGACGCCTGCCATTCGGCTTCAGCGTTTCGATCTCGGCAATCTCCGCAACCTCCCAAGTCAGCGTCTCGAAGATTTTGCGGAGGTAGATGATGGCACCCGCACCTAGGTCATTCTCGTAGGCGAGGTTTGCACGCCTGACGAGGTCTGAGAAGGGGCCTCCTGCTTCACCGACGCGTTCGGCCCGATCACGCAGATGCTCCGTGTATCGCTCGACTCTCACGGTCGGCGACGGTCCTGCAATTGGCCCATCGCTGGCGACGAGGAACCACGCTTCGACCGACGTCTGACATTCGAGGCATTGTAGGGTGACATCGATGCTCACCTGCTCGTCGCCTAGGCCGAGGCAGTCCAACTCGTCTCCGGACACAAAAGTTCGTTGGTCCCCACATTGGCGGCAGTGGAAGTTATGGAACACTTTTCCGACGCGAATCCGCTTGTGCTTTCCCCAGCGCAATGTGTTGCCACCGAGAAACCCCTCAACTTGGGAGGCCGTCGTGGCAGGGACTCGTGAAAGCAATTCAGGTAGTCGCATGTCCCCCCACTTCCAAATCGGCAACAATATTGTCAAGCGATGTGCGCAGTTCGCTCTGACGCTTTACGATCTGCGCGATTTCAGCATTCAGCGCCGTGATGTCGACGGTCTCACGGGTGTCCTCGGCTTCCACGTACGACGAGACCCCGAGGTTGTAGCCGTTTGCGGCGACGGCGCCATTGGACACGCGCTGTGCAAAGTGTCGGACGCTTTGGCGCTCTTCCACCACGCGAAGGACGTGTTGCTGGTGCTCAAGGGTGAGTTTGTTTTTGCTGCCGGTTCGTTTGAACTCCTTTGAAGCGTCGAGAAACAACACATCGTTGTCAGCCTTTGACTTCTTCAGCACGAGGATGCACGTCGCTATCGGAGTGCCGAAGAACAAATCAGGCGGAAGCTGAATTACGGTATCGACGTAGTTATTGTCGACGAGGTACTTCCGAATTTTTTGTTCTGCCCCTGCTCGGTAAAGTACACCGGGGAATTCGACGATGGCGGCCGTGCCGTTGACCGCGAGCCAGCTCAACATGTGCATTGTGAAGGCGAGGTCCGCTTTCGATTTCGGTGCCAGAACACCCGCGGGCGCGAACCGTTCGTCGTTGATAAAAAGCGGGTTGGCGTCACCCTCCCAATTGATGGAGTACGGAGGGTTGGAAACGATCGCCTCAAACGGCTCGTCATCCCAGTGATGGGGATCAGTGAGGGTATCGCCGTGCGCGAGATTGAAGTCGGCATAGTTGATCTCGTGCAAGAACATGTTGATACGCGCCAGGTTGAAGGTGGTCAGGTTGATCTCTTGGCCGTAGAAACCCTGCCGGACATTTTCCTTGCCGAGCACCTTCGCGAACTTGAGCAATAACGAGCCCGAACCGACCGCCGGGTCATAGACCTTGTTAACCTGCGTCTTTCCCAGAACCGCAATGCGGGCTAAGAGCTCGGATACTTCCTGCGGGGTGTAATACTCACCGCCAGACTTGCCGGCGTTGGCGGCATACATCTGCATCAGGTACTCATAAGCGTCACCGAACACGTCGATTGAGTTGTCTTCGAACCGACCGAGTGGAAGATTCCCGATCGCATCGAGAAGCTTCACGAGCTTGTCGTTGCGTTTGCTAACTGTCGCACCAAGTTTGTTGCTATTGACATCTAGGTCGTAGAACAGGCCTTTTAGAGCATTCTCGCTCTCAGTGCCGAGCGCCGATCCTTCGATGTTGCTAAAAACCCGCTCGAGCGTCTCATTTAGGTTCTCGTCATCCTTTGCCAACTGTCGCACGTTAGAGAACAGCTCGCTTGGGACAATGAAAAAACCCTTTTCGGCAACTACCTCGCCGCGGGCTGATTCCGCCTGATCGTCCGGAAGCCTGACATAGTCGAATTCCGCATCGCCCGTGTCGTGTTCCCCTTTATTGATGTAGGCGGCGAGGTTCTCTGAGATGAATCGGTAGAACAGCATGCCAAGCACGTAGCTCTTGAAGTCCCAGCCGTCCACGGAACCGCGTAGATCAGTGGCGATCTGCCAGATGGTCTTGTGCAGCTCAGCACGCTGCGCCTCTTTGGTGGTCGGTGGCATGGTTTAGTCTCCTGCGTCAAAGACGTATTCAGTTGCGAATGTGTCAACTAAACATTACCGGTGGGAGGAAACGCCGGAGGGCTGCCTCCCTCATTTCAAACGAGACCGGAGTCTTGGGCGGAGGACCCCGTGACAAGTCCCGGGCGAGTGAAGCCTAGGCATCAAGAATTAGCTCCGGGTCGGCCATTTCCAAGGACGGGGAAGTAGTCGGACAGCCGCCTGTCGACCCACTCCGGCGCCCACAGGACGACCGATAACTCTTGTCGTGCTTTTTGTCCAGGTACCGCACGAGGGCGACAGGTCGTGCTGGGGGATCAGGCATCACGACCCACTCAGATTCAGAGATCTGTATCACTGGCCATGGCGTTTTCCAGCGGATTACTTTCATGGTTGCATCTCCGGTAGACAAAGCAGCCGGCCCTGCATATCCCTATCAACCCTGATCTCGTCGACTCCGGTCTCACGCCCGCATTCTGCCCCCAGGAATGAGCGCTTGAATCAGTGAGAAACTCGTCGGTCCAAGGGCCTCAGTACGATTACCGCAGGCGTTCACCTTCGGTAGCGGGCCACCTTTCAGCCCGTCGAGACAACGGCTCATTGGTTCTTGCTCATCAAGACATAAGAAAGCTATCGAGAATGTCCGTGAGAGTCTGGACGTCACCGCCTCGAATTAGCCACTGCCCAGGCGTCATTGGCTGACCGTTCATTCCCGCGCCTCGCTGCGGGGTTGAGAAGAACCCCAGAATGCCGGCCGGATGCATGTCGTCTGGCAGGGCGGCCGTCAACTTGGCGAGATGTGGCAAAACGGGGCGATCTATAGCGTCAGTGAATTGCCAGGTTGGATAGTGCAACGTGCCGTCCGCGACGAACGCGAAGAGATCGCCTCGCTCGCGCCAGACGTCGACTTCGTGGAGAGCGATGTGAAGTCGTGTGGCGACCTGGGTCGCAGTTTCTGACGCGTCTATGCCTTCCTGCCGTGTCCGTCGCTCTGATTCGGCAAGTTCGCCTCGACCGATGGCCGCCTTAGTTTCGGCAAGTGATTCGCGGGTGAATATTCCGTTCTCGACTAGGAAATCCTCTTGCTCCTTAGTAAGGCCGGTGCCATGGTTGGCGCGCGGTTCGCGCTTGTTCTCGCCGAAGTCAGCACCATGGGCATGCATGCCTACTTGGTTCACGGCGCGAAATTCATGCGGTCCAGGCTTGAGATGCCATTTCTCACGAGCCCGCCCTCTGGGCGGGCGGATCATCGACGACTTCACCTGACTGGACTGCAGCCGCGTCGGTGAAGTCAATCACCGCCTCATCGATCCGGCCCGTTGATTGGGCGTTGTCGGAGCGAATAGGTAGTCCGAGGCGGGCTCGCACCTGACCAATTTGATGCTTCGTTGTCATCAAAGTCCTTCCGAAAAAGCAGGCCAGCCCTCAATCGATCGTGACACAGCGCAATCGAAAAAGAAACGGCTGCCAGGACCTCTGTCGTCGAACAAGCGCCAGTTCATCGACGGGTCTGTTCGTAAAGGAGGAAGAAGCACCAATAGATTCTTTGTGGCAATTGTTTTGGGGAGAGAAATTTTCCAACCCTTGCCACGCGACCCGCTACGAACCATTTTGGTCGCTCGATGGGCGATGGACAGAACACAAACCCGGGCAATTGAAGTCTTAGTGATGTCGACAAGACGAGCGGGTGCCGTTCCGCGAGCAGATTTGGTAAGCATTTTGGATCAGCCAGTTCCGCCGTCGCGGCCGTTTTCTGGGGTCTCGCTTGCATCGCTCACAAGCTCCTGATCTGATCTCCGGCTTAACGGGACAATCCCAGTTGCAGAGCGAGATTGGACTCTCCGCCTGAGGTCATCGTTGTCCCTATGGAGTGAGGCGATCAGCATGATCGCGGCGGAGAGCTGTTCTCGCGTTTCACGCAGCGCCATCGTGGCATACCGCAGTGCGACCTTGTCGGTCTGCACCTCAGGAGACGTTGTGTCGGAGGGGCGGGGTGTGCGGGCCGAACCTACGGAGCTGTCCCACTCAGCCAATACCGCTTTCTCCCTATTCATTGTCGCTCGGCTCACCTGTGCCTCTGTGTAGAGGTTCTTCTTGGAGAGGGTACCGTCGGTGAAGAGTGCTTCGCCATTGAAGAGCCGCTGCATCGCAGATCGCAAACGCGACTCGGAGGTGATGCGGGCAGGAATCACCGGGTGGCGTCTTCCGTCGAGCGTTTGCCGCGGATCGCTTTGCGAATTGACAGCAATTCGCTGTCTATGCGAGCACGATTCAAAACAGACAGCCTGCGACTACTACGCAACTCCAACAATGACTTCTCTTCGGCTTTCCATACGTTTATATGAGATGGCAGCAGCACCGAATTCGGGCATTCCGCTGGTGCGCACATGGATGGTTTGACGTCGGCGTTCGTCTCCTGCTCCGACTTTGTCAAGCAAGCGGCGACACCCTTGTCTCCCAGACACAGGTTGACTGTGCCAAATCGCATGTCCGGAAACTCGGCAGCAAGAAGTCTGGCCCTGGTGGTCTTATCAACCACTTGAGCAGCTGACCGACGCGTCGATTCGACCACGCGCTGAACTGAGGATCCGCCAGGGCCCTGCGCGCTGATTTCTCTTGGGGTGCCGACGGCGAGTTCGTCGAGCGCGAGCCGAGCCGTGGTTCGCGCTTTTACCTCCCCTCGTTCCTTTGCCCATCGTTCAGTCTCGCGACTGTAGCTAGCGGTCAAGGCGTTGGAGGTCCCTGTGGCTTGAGAGTGCTTTAACTGCAGCCCCGCGGCGATTTGTCCGCCGTGCTCGTATTCGGTGAGGAGCGCCATCGTTCGCCGGAGCATATGAGGCGTGATTGGACCTGCGGGGATTGGGCTCAGCCCCGTGCTGCGCACCGTCTCGTTGATTCGCTTTCGAAATCGCTGAAGTGCAAGGGTCACGTGGAACCCACGTTGATCGGCGACCTTGGACCTTGCGGTAGACGCGCGGGAACTGCTGAAGAGGTGAGTCTCATGTGGGCTGGTTCTCTCGAGCACCTCTACAGCCTTCAGAACGGGATCGGTGATCCACCAGTATTTGAGGGGGCGATGAGGCTCATGTTTTATCAGCGGAGACTTTAGGGCTGCTACCCCATAGTGAGTGGTAACACTACCGCGCTGCAGCTCTTGCACTTCCGAATCTCGCATCATCGTCATCGAGGCGATGATGACGTAGCAAGCCTCACGCAGCATTCGGGTCTCTACTCCAGCTGAATGGGAATCAAAGCTGTCACGCCAAGGCTGGTTTCGCCCTGGCAGCGCCTGTACCGGGTCGAAGACCCCGCCAACAACGGAGATGCGCCCCGCCTGGAGTGCTTGGGTGACTACGACGCGCCGCCGCCGCCCAGACTGATTTCCGTTCGTGAAGAGGTCTAACGTTGCGCCTCCGGTAATCCGAGCCGAAAGCTGTCTCCAGTTCACATCTACTTGTTCCTTCTGGGCCGGATGGAGAGATTTCTTGAGCAGGATTGGCTCGTCGTCGCGATCCATATATAGGTCGAACGATCTGTCCAAGCTTCCCGTGTTCGCAGGCTGACGCGGCCTTTCATTGAAGCCCGCCCTCTGCTCACCGGCAGCGATGATGTCTACAGAAAACACAGAGACATAGGCCCACGCCGCTTGTATGAGCGGATAGAACAATTCTGGCGAGACAGGCTGAGTTGCCAACGGTTTGCGCCGCTGCGTTCCTCGCAGCGGATTGTTCTTAGGATTAGGCCAAGGATGTTCAGCGATGCCGCCTTCGCTCAAGACGGATCTGCATATGTATAGAAGCGCCGCGATCTTTCCGACGCTCGCAACTACTTGCGGGCTCGGCTGCGGGACCTGCTGTAAGTGTCGGATCGAGTTGATGAAATCGTCCCGGCTCCACCAGGTGAGGCTCGCAGGATATCCGTTGTTCTTGGCTAAGTCCTGCAGTACGGCAATGCACTTCACAAAGCTACGAACGGTTCGCGGCTGTCGTGGGGGAGTGGAAAGAAAGACCCCGCGGTTTAGCAGGAGCGGGTGCGATGGGTTGAGTAATATCATCGCAATCTCTTTCGCATATGTAAGCCACGTGTTCTCTAGGCCTACAAAGCTGATGCGTCCCCACGCACCATTGGCATTGGCCGGACGCCCCAAGCAATTGAGGTTCCACACCAGAACTGAGTCATCACCGAACACAGGAATCGGTTCTGTTTCGCTTCGGATCGAGTGTTCCATGGCGACAGAGGTGTTGGCAGGAAAGGCGGCAGTCGCGACGACCCGCAGGTGCGAAAGGGTGCTCATTTGTCCAGTTCCGCTCGCGAGGCAAGCGGAAGATGAAGGTGCTCGGCATCGCTTCTAATAGCACCTCGGGCAACATCCTTATCGGAACTGCTGAACTGATCTAGGACTGCGTTCAGACTCTCTCGCCGCTCTCCCCAGTGCTCGATGAAGCGAGGCGGATACAGTTCCTGTCTTCGTGCTTCGATGTGATCCGACATGAGAAGCAACTGCGGCAGATGATCCGTGAAGATCACGGCGTTGGCGCAAGTCAAACAGGCGAAAGGGCGTTCCATGCAGAGTTGTCCCGCGGCCGCGTTGGGACCGTTGGTCGGATCCGCGCAAGCGCTAATGCCTAGTGCACGTTGCGTCCGAGTTTCATCGGCAACAAGCGCTGCCAGTTGACGCGCACGGATCTCTGTCGACTCATCGCACGACACCGACTCCGCAGGGCGTGCAATAAGCGTGGGGATCGAGGCAAGGGCCTGTTCGAAGACTCGCTCCTGAGCGTGCGCAATCGTGCGCGCCGAGGATGAAATCACGGTAGTGACAGGTAGGTAGTAACGATTGAAAGTTGTCTCCGTATGATCCGTGCCCGCGGCCGCCTTGGACGATCCACTAATTCCGGCACGTACCCCTTTTACGGCTTTGCGAATTCTTCGAAGGTCGATCGGCAATGACAGCTGAACATCGTGGGCTAACGCCCAATCTGCGAGCTTTATCTTCTGAAAGTTTTGTTGGTTAATGACGAGTTTGACTCGCGTGAGCTTGTGGACCATCCAAAGGGTTTGATCGTCATCGACCACGCTGCGCGCGAGAGCCGTGACGGCGATGGCCCGTTTGAATAGGCCGGCAGTTCCCCAAGTTTCCTGGGACGCGGGTCCCGTGAACTTGAGCCGCATGAGTACGTGAGACCGCGCTTTGAACGTCGTCCAATCCAATCCGCCGTCGGAGAATACGAGGTCCCCCACCTTTGCTTCGCGGACTTGTTCCGGTGCGATACCTGTGGACCACATCAGTAGGAGTTGAAAGCTCATCATCTCTGTTTCGCTCGGCGCGACGAGAGATGCAATCGCTCGCAATACGCGGCTTGCCGGGCCATCAAAGTCCCGCCCAACAGTGCCAAGCTGTTTCGTGGACAGCGCTGAACCTATGACACGCATCAGGTCTCCGTCCGCACGAAGCTGGCGCTTCACTTCCTCGGCTCCAGCACCCCCTAAGGCTGTTCTGATCAGTGATCGGAACGAGGCTCTTTCGCGAAATAGCGTTTGCCCGTGTTGGATGCGCATTTCCGTGATCGCCGCGTCGCGTGTAGCGGCCCTCATCTGCTGGATCCGTTCGGCGTTTGAGAACTCGTCGAGCGGAGTGTCCTCCGGTCGCGCTGCCGAGAAGGGGCTGGACACCATAGCTGCGAGTGATGCGTTCGTCGTTCGGCCCGTCGAAACAGCTCGCCTAATCAGGGCAGCGATTTGCGAGTAAGCCTTGCTTTGAGCTGCAGTGTAACGCGAAGACCGCCATTCGTAGAGCGTGAATACAAGGTCGCCGTCGGGCCTGTAGATGGACGCCTTCTTCGGCGCGCCTCGTGTATCTGCAAACCTGCAGAAGAGAACGATGGCCGCCCTGTACCCGCCTGCTGTGCTGATGGTTACTCCGCTGGCTTTCATCTGAGCAGTCCAAAGGTCGCCAAGTTCCGCGGCGAGAGTGGCGCACTCAAAATCACACGGGTCCAAGAAATGGGTGGCCACACGACCACGTACCGGGCCTGAAACCGACCGCTTCGAGTGCTTCCCGCGACTAGTCATCGCCGGAGAACTTTTCTAATCGAAACTGGTCGATGAGGCTCCCGTAGTCTTGCGACTCTTCGGTCCAACTCGCGAAGGCCGCCTCAACTTCATCGGAAAGTTCATTCTGAGCACCGAGATAAATGGACGTCGTTGCAAGACTGGCATGTCCCAACATGCGTTGCACCTCCACGATGGGGTCAAGTGAAACTTTGCGTGTGCCGTCCGTTTGTTCCAAGTTTTTCAGCATTGTTGTTGCGAAGGTATGCCGCAGCATATGAGGCGTGATTGGACGAGTGGATCGAGTCGGTCCAAGCACGAATGACATCCGTGCAGATGCCTCGCGGAATGCTCGATGCCAGGAATCTTTGGACGGCATTCGGCCGCTGAAGTTCACGAAGAGCGACATCGGCTCGAGGCCGTCTCCCGTGTCTCTGAAGGTGCGAACACGAAGTGCCGGCTTCATTGCTTTCACCGTCCGTCGAATGCGAACGCCGTCGAGTTCGCCTGACAACCACGTTCCGTGAGGACATTGGCTGTCGACGACAAACAGTGATGCACGTGAGCTGGTTTTCAATCTTGATGAGCCGGCCAACATCGCTTGGCGTTCGGTGGCGATGTAAAGACCTAGCCTCGCCAAGACGCGAGGCGGAATGTAGACCGACCTTTCCCTGCCCCCCTTCGCGCATGCTTGCAATGTGACATGGGATCCGAAATCGCCCTGCTCATCTGCGCCGATCTCGCAGAGGAGGAGGCTGTGAAATTCGTTTAATCTCATTCCAGTGGTGAGGGCAACCTGTGCCCCGATCGCATTCCGCATCGCAAGTTGTCCGCGAAAAGTTATGTCTGCTCCGCCGTCAGCTAGTCGCCCCTGAAGCCCGACGCTAGAGAAGATATGCCACTCGCGTTCGGAGAGGTGGCGGACGTTTGGCTGAGTGCGAACTGGTTGTCTAAGCACGTCTCGATTCCCGTGAGATATCCAGGGAAGACGGTCTATGACCTGGGCGTCAACGAGATAGGTAAATAGCACGCGGATTGCAACGGCTTCAACTTTCCAGGAAACCGCGGAGATGGGCCGAGGTCCGTTGGTGGTTCGAGACTCGCGATAGTTCGCGAGATGACTCTCTGTAACTGCAGTGAGGTCAATACTTAGCAATTCAAGAAACCTAGCGAGCCGGAGAGTCACATACGCGTACTGGCGCAGCGTGGAGCCTTCCCATCCGTTTCCGAGATGAACACCGTACTCGAACCAGATCGGGGCCGGTCGGACTCCGCTGAAAAACAGAGGCGTTCCTTCCCGGAGCGCCCGGTGGGTGTCAAACACCCGTCCCGCGTCTAGCTCAGGCGCAAGAGCTGTTAGATGTCGCTTAGCGAGCTGAGCGTCCAAGAAGTAGAGCTTCATGGCGGCGCAATCTGGCATTGGGGCTGACACCAGCCGCGAAGATCCTTCTCGCGAGCGACGGGCTGCTGTCGTTCACGTGAGGCACGTCTAACAATGCACTATTTTTTGTCTCTTGACGTTGCACAACGCAAAGTGAGGCACAACCAACACTGCAACGTAACCGGCTGGGTGCTGATCACCCTGATGACGGCCGGGCTGGTCGTGCTCCTCTGGGGTCTCGCCGGCCCTGCGCTGAGCGGCGTCTTCGAGCAGGCGATCAACCGGGTCGCCGGGTTCTGACCAGGCGCGTGTCGTGTCCGCACCCTGGTTGCGCGCCCGGCCGGCGATCGCGGCGGAGGCCGGTTCCGCGGTCGCCGAGTTCGTGATGGTCGTCTCGCTGCTCACCGTGCTGACCCTGTCGGTGATGCAGCTCGCGCTCGCGCTGCACATCCGGAACACGGTTCAGGATGCGGCGGCCGAGGGAGCGCGGTTCGCGGCACTGGCCGACAGCGGTCCGGCCGAGGGTGCCGAACGCACCAGGGACCTGATCACGACCGCCCTCGGCCCGTCGTACGCGCGCCACGTCGAGGCCGGCTACGGCGTGTTCGCCGGGCATCGGAGCGCGGAGGTGCGGGTCGTGGCCCCGCTTCCGCTGCTCGGGCTGATCGGGCCCGATCGCGGGCTGGAGGTGGTCGGCCGTGCGGCCGTCGAGTCGCCCGGCTAGGCGCGCCGGGCGGCCCGGCCCGAGGCCCGGCCGTGTGCCCGGTGCGCGGTTCGGCGCTGATCCCGAGGCCGGGTCCGCATCGCTGGAGTTCATCACGGCCGGACTGATCCTGCTCGTTCCCCTCGTCTACCTGGTGCTGGCCCTGTCGGCGGTGCAGGCCGGGACGCTGGCTGTCGAGGGCGCAGCCCGGCAGGCCGCCCGCGTCTACGTGCAGGCTCCCGACGAGGCCCAGGCCACCGTCCGCGCAGAGCGCGCGGTCGAGTTCGGGCTCGCCGACTACGGCATCCCGACCGAATCCGCCGCCGTCCGGATCCGGTGTGCGCCGGCGCCGGGAACCTGCCTGACGCGGCAGGGCCGCGTCGTCGTCACCGTCGGCGTCGTAGTGGCCCTGCCCTTCGTCCCTGACCTCCTGTCGCTCGGAAGGCCCGCCGGTATCCTCGTCCAGTCCTCGGCCACCCAGACCGTGTCGCGATTCCGGGGCTCGGGATGACCCGTCGCGGCGGGCGCCCCACCCTCCCGGCCGAGGACGGGTCGACGCTCATCCTGACCATCTTCTACTGCTGCGTCTCGTTGGTGCTGATCCTCGGCGTCGCCGCCGCGACATCCCTCTACCTCGAGCGTAAGAAGCTTTTCACCCTCGCGGACGGGGCCGCGCTGGCCGGCGCCGAGGCCTTCCCGCTGGACGCGGTCAGGATCACCGCGGCGGGGGTGAGGCCGGAGCTCCGGTCGGCAGATGTGGCAGATGCGGTCCGGGACTACCTTGCATCGGCGCCGCACGCCGAATTCGACGGCTTGCGGGTGAGCCGTGCGCTGTCGGTCGACGGGCAGAGCGCGACGGTCTCGCTCAGCGCATACTGGCGGCCCCCGGTGCTCGCCCTGCTCCTTCCGGCGGGCATCCCGCTGGAGGTGACCGCGGTTGCCCGTTCGGTGTTCGGTTAGGGATTCCCTTCCCCGCGGGGCCCGTGTTTCGTCACGTCGTACAAATCCTCAGGTTCGCCGTGTATGTTACACAGAATCCAAATTTGCGAACGAGCTTCCTGTTCCTGGGGAAGCTCCTCGCGTGTGTCCGGCAGGTGCCCGCCTGGACATTCCGACGGGTTCTCCCGGGCCTTCATCGCCCGGGGCCGACGCCGTTGTCCCATCCGGTGCTGTCGCCACCGAGGTGTCTTGATCCCCTCCGCGCCAACAAACCTCTCCCGCGATTGAACCGTGCCCCATGGATTCCTTGCTTGACTCCGATACCGTTTCCCTGCTCGACTTTGACTCTGAACTGCCCTGCGAGGGCGCGCACCACCTGCGTGGCCTGAGCGGACACGACCCCGACCTCGCCGGCTCATTCATGGTGATCTCACCGTGCTGCGGCCCGAAGGTGGTGCAGTGTTCCCCCCGGGTCACCGCCATGCAGAGCACCGGCGTGCTCTACTGCGGCGCGTGCGAGCACGAGCACCTGACCAGCGACTACAGCTTCATTCCCTTCGACGCCTAAGGCCGCGTCTCCTCGGCCGGGCCGGCTGCGCCGGTCCGGTGCTCCCAACCGGTAATCTCGGTAGCGCGCCTCCCTCGGTGCCGACGAGGAGCACTGTGACTGAGAAGCGCGACCGGATGATCGGTGCCGGCACACAGCTCGTCACCGAAGTGAGCATCAATTTCGGGTCGTCCCTCGCCGGGCTCCTGATCCCGGTCGTGGGCTCGCCGGTCGTTGTCGCGGCCCGGCAGCTCGTCATGGCCTGCACGGTCCTGCCCTTCTACCGTCCCAAACTCGCCACCCTGACCTGGCGCCGGCTGTGGCCGGCCCTGATGCTCGGCGTCGTGCTCGCCGTGATGAACCTGTCGTTCTACCAGGCCGTCGACATTCTCGGGCTCGGAATCGCGGCCACCATCGAGTTCCTCGGGCCGTTCGGGCTCGCGCTGGCCGCCTCACGGCGGCTCCTCGACTTCGTTTTTGCAGCGGCAGCGGCGGCCGGGGTCTTCCTCCTCACCTGGACCGACGGAACCCTCGACCCGCTCGGCATCGCGTTCGGCCTGACCGCCGCCGCCTCGTGGGCGGCGTACATCCTGCTCACCCGCCGCGTGGCAACCGCCTTCCCCGGCCTCGAGGGCATCTCGGTGGCCAGCATCGTCAGCCTGGCCCTGCTGGTTCCCCTTGCCCTGATCACCGTCGACTGGGCACTCCTGGACTGGCGGATCCTCGGGCTGCTGCTCGCGGTCGGCGCCCTGTCGTCGGCCTTCCCGTATACGGTCGACACCTTCATCCTGCGGAGGATTACCCCGCGCCTCTACGCGATCATCACCAGCTTCGGCCCGGTCATCGCCGCGGTGTTCGGTTTCCTCGTGCTGGGGGAGACGTTCACAGCCCTGCAGCAGGTCGCCATCCTCGTCGTCTGCGTCGCGGCGGGCGCAGCAATCGCGACCCAGCGCGAGCGGCCCAGGTCCGACCTGGAGCTCACCGCGGGCGCGATCCCCTAAGGCACTTCTCACGGGGCGCGGACGCCGACCGGGCTACTCGACGCGGATGCCGAGATGCGCCGCGAGCAGGGGAGCCAGCAGGCTGAGCTGGGAGTCGTCGATCACGGCACCGCGGAGGCCTTCGAGGCCGTGGATCGCGCCGAAATCGCTCGATCGCAGGTCGACGTCTTTCAGCCTGGCGTTGCCGACGTCGAGGGTGCCGATGCGGCAGCCCCGCAGTTCCAGGCGTTGCACGGTGGCGCTGCCCAGGTCGAGTTCCTCGATGATGCAGTTGGAGATCAACACATCGGTGAGAACGGCGTTGCGCAGGTTGACGAAGTCGAGCTTCGAACCGTCGATCTGCACCGAGCGCATGGTGGCCTCGTAGACCTCGACGGAACCCAAACGGGAACGCTCAATCCGAACGTCGCGCCAGGTCGAACGCGGGGCGCTGAACACGGCGGCGTTCAGGTCGGCGGCCACGCAGTCCGACAGCGAGGCGCCGCGCAGTTTCGCGGCATCGAGCGAGACGGCCCGAAGCTCGCACTCGCGAAAGGTGATCCCGGTGAGGTCCCGGCCGGCCAGGTCGATCCCGTCAAAACGTTCGCCGTCGCGGCTGTCGCCGGGGCGCAGCAGAGCACCATCGTTCTCGGTCAGGTCGATCAGCGTGATCGGGTCGATCCGGGGGCTGGGCAGCTGCGGACGAGCCACCGCTACGCTCCGGCGCTCGATTCGGGGGCGACCGGCTCGAGCACGAAGACGGGGATGTCCCGCTCGGTCTTCTCCTGGTAGCCGGCGTAGTCGGGGAAGGCCGCGACGGCACGGGCCCACCACTCGGCCTTCTCGGCGCCGGACACCTCACGGGCGAGCATGTCCCATTTGTGCTCGCCATCCTGGAGTTCCACCACGGGGTGGGCGAGCACGTTGGCGTGCCAGACGGGGTTCTTCGGGCTGCCGCCCAGGGAAGCGACGGCGGCGTAGCGGCCCTCGTGTTCGACCCGCATGAGCGCTGCCTTGCGCAGTTTGCCGGATTTCGCGCCGAGCGTGGTCAGCACGATCACGGGCATCCCGCGCAGGGTCGTCCCCTCGGTGCCGCCGGACCGTTCGTACAGCTCGACCTGGTCGCGCACCCATGTCGTCGGCGTGGGCTCGTATTCTCCGTGAAGGGGCATGACTCCATCCAACACCCCCGCGGCGCCCGACCACGCACGCTCAGGCGCTCGGGCGGCCCCGGCGCGGAAGGTACCGCGGGATGTACCGGCCGAGCAGCACGGCCCCGAACAGCCCGAACACGCCCATCACGGCGCTCGCCAGCGACAGGGAGGCGACGGCAGTCAGGCCGGCCACGGCCAGCGGGGCGGCGGCGCTGCCGAAGTCGCCCGTGAACCGCCAGGCCCCCAGGAACGGGGCCGGCCTGGCCTTCGGTGCCAGGTCGGCGCCCAGGGTCATCAGGATGCCGCTCCCGATCCCGTTCGCGAGCGAGAGGAACATCGCGACCCCGATGAACCACTCGACGTTGCTCGGCAAGTCGTGGGTGAACGCGAGCATGATGTGGCCGACCCCCAGCCCGATCATCGACGGGAGGGCGGTCCAGATGCGTCCGAACCGATCCATGACCTGGCCGCTGACGTAGAACAGGGCGAAGTCGATGCCCCCGGCGATGCCGATGATGAGGGCGATGTCGGGTTCGCTGATCCCGATGCTGACGGCCCAGAGCGGCAGGATGACCGTGCGGCTGGCCCGCATGCCGCCGACCAGGCCGGCTCCGGTGCCGAGCCGCGCGAGCACCCCGCGGTTGTTCCAGATGGTCCGGAAGAGGCCGGTTGACTCCTGTGCGGCCAGCTCCTCGCCCGCGGTGTGCACCGAGCCGTCCGCCGCGACCGCGGCCTCGGGAGGCCCGAACGTGCTGACCGGGTCGGGCAGCAGGAGCAGCATGCCGGCCGCCGCCAGGCAGCAGACGATGAAGACCCAGAACACCGCCACCGTGCTGCCGGTGAGGTGGATCAGGCCGGCCGAGATGAACGGCCCGATGAACCACCCGGCGCGGAAGATCCCGCCCAGGGTCGAGAGCGCCCGCGCGCGGTAGGCGATCGGGACGTAGCTGGTCATGAACGCGTGGCGGGCGAGCGCGAAGACGGCGGTGGCGATCCCGACGAGGAAGATGCCCACGCCGAGGACGAGGGGATTGGGGGCGGCCACGCAGATGAGCACGGCGATGATCGTCAGCATCGACGCCCAGATCATCGAATTGCGTTCGCCGATCCGGGAGACCACCCAGCCGGCCGGGATGTCGCCGACGAGTTCGCCCACCATGACCATCGCGGCGATGAAACCGGCCACGGCGAGCGAGGCGCCGAGGTTGTTCGCCACGATCGGGATCAGCGGGATGATCGCGCCCTCGCCGATGGAGAAGAGCAGGGTCGGCAGGAAGGCCGCGAGTGCGACGGAGCGCAGGCTGAAGGGGCGCTCTGCGTTGCTCATCGCCTCCGATGCTACGCCAGCCTGAGCGAGCGCTGCTCACGCGCCGAGCACGCTTCGAGGCAGGCCCGGTAGGCTGGGCTCCGACATGATTGACCTGGACATTTCGGAGCAGATCGCCGCACTGCGGGCCACGTTTGGCGACATCCGGGCGGTGGTCGACGTTGATCGGCTGCGCACCGACATCGCCGAGCTCAGCGACCGGGCCGGTGAGCCGGACCTGTGGGACGACACCGTGCGCGCCCAGGAGGTCACCAGCGCCCTCAGCCACCGCCAGTCCGAACTCGCGCGGATCGAGAGCATCGAGTCGCGGCTCGACGACCTGGAAGTCCTGGTGGAGCTCGCCCACGGCGAAGACGACCAAGAGTCGGCCGACGAGGCCCTCGTGGAACTCGCCGGCCTGCAGAAGGTGCTCGGCGAACTCGAGGTGCACACGCTGCTGAACGGCGAGTTCGATGAACGACCCGCGGTGGTCACGATCCGGTCCGGTGCAGGCGGGGTCGACGCGGCGGACTTCGCCGAGATGCTGCTGCGGATGTACATGCGCTGGGCCGAGCAGCACAACTACGCGGTCAAGGTGCTCGACGTGGGCTACGCCGAGGAAGCCGGCATCAAGTCGGCCACCTTCGAGGTGGACGCGCCCTACGCGTTCGGAACGCTCAGCGTCGAAGCCGGCACCCACCGGCTGGTGCGGATGAGCCCGTTCAACTCGGCCGGCAAGCGGCAGACGTCGTTCGCCGCGGTCGAGGTCGTGCCCCTGATCGAGCAGACGGAGTCGGTGGAGATCCCCGACAACGACATCCGCGTCGACGTCTTCCGGTCGAGCGGTCCCGGCGGCCAATCGGTGAACACGACCGACTCCGCGGTGCGCATCACCCACCTCCCGACCGGCACCGTCGTGAGCTGCCAGAACGAAAAAAGCCAGATCCAGAACCGCGCCGCCGCCATGCGGGTGTTGCAGTCGCGGTTGCTCCTCATCCAGCGGGAGCAGGAAGCGGCCACCAAGAAGGAATTCGCGGGAGTCATCACGGCGAGCTGGGGCGACCAGATGCGCAGCTACGTGCTCGCGCCGTACCAGATGGTCAAGGACCTGCGCACGAACTACGAGGTCAACAACCCGAGCCAGGTTTTCGACGGCGACCTCGACGGTTTCATCGCCGCCGGCATCCGCTGGCGCAAGCAGGCTCCGCAGGATTGAGGCGGGCCCGTGGGGGAGCGCAGTCGCCGCTTAGGTATGTCGCAGTCGCATAATCCCGGATGCGTGCTTAGGCTCACAAGGACATGATTCGCTTTGACCACATCACCAAGAAGTATCCAGGGACCACCCGCCCTGCCCTGAACTCCATCGACCTGGAGGTTCTGCGCGGGGAGTTCGTCTTCCTCGTCGGCGCGTCCGGCTCGGGTAAGTCCAGCTGTCTGCGGCTCATGCTCAAGGAAGAGAAGCCCACCAGCGGCAGCATCCACGTGCTCGGCCAGGACTTGCGGTCGATCTCCAACCGCAAGGTGCCGTACTTCCGCCGCAACCTCGGCGTCGTCTTCCAGGACTTCCGCCTGCTGCCGAACAAGACCGTCTACGAGAACGTCGCGTTCAGCCTCCAGGTCATCGGCAAGTCCCGCGGGTTCATCCAGGAAGCCGTGCCGGACACGCTGAAGATGGTCGGACTCGCCGAGAAGGCGCAGCGCCTGCCGCACGAACTCTCCGGCGGTGAGCAGCAGCGCGTCGCGATCGCGCGCGCCATCGTGAACAAGCCCCAGATCCTGCTGGCCGATGAGCCCACCGGAAACCTCGACCCGACCACGAGCGCCGGCATCATGGCCCTCCTGGCCAGCATCAACGCGGGCGGCACGACCGTGGTCATGGCCACGCACGAAGCCGGCATTGTCGACCAGATGCAGCGCCGCGTGATCGAGCTCGCCGGCGGAGAAATCATGCGCGATGAGCGCCAGGGCGGTTACGGAGCGACGGCCGCGATCCCGACGGTCACCGCCGCGACGTCGCCCGTCCCTGCTTCCGTGCCCGCCGCCGGCGCGGTCGCCGTCCCCGTCGCGGTGCCCGCATCGGAGGTCCCTCGCGAGTCCATCCGCCTGGCGGAGCAGCCGCGCCCGGGCGACGCGCCCACCCCGTCCCAGCCCCTGACCTTCCCTCCCGCCGCGGTACCGCGCCCGGATCCCGCCCGCGTTGCCGCGGCCCACGAGCCGGCGACCATCGCCGCGACGGCGCGAGACACCGGGATGCCCGTTCCGCACGTCGATCCGAAGCCCGGGTCAGGCGACGCTGAGGCAGGCGACGCTGAGGCAGGCGACGCCCAGGCAGGCGACGCCGAGGCAGGCGACACCGGCGCGATGACCAGACCGGTGCGGCCGGTGACCCAGCACGACGCTCCGGAGCAGCTCACGCTCGCCGAGAAGCTCGGGTTGCGAGCCCCGGGGGAGAAACCCGATCCGACCGGCGAGCAGAATGTGGGGCCGACCCGATGAGGCTCGCCCTGGTGCTCTCCGAAGCCGCCCACGGCCTGCGACGGAACGCCTCGATGGTCGTGTCCGTTGTGCTCGTGACCTTCATCTCGCTCACCTTCGTGGGCGCCGCGATCCTCATGCAGATGCAAATCGGCCAGATGAAGAACTTCTGGTACGAGAAGGCCCAGGTCGGCATCTACATGTGCACGGCCATCTCGCCCGGCGAGACCTGCACCGCGGGAGAGGCGACGGACGAGCAGATCGACGCCGTCACGGCGCAGCTCGAGTCGCCCACCCTGTCGCCGTTCGTCGACAAGTACTATTTCGAGACCCACGAACAGGCCTTCGAGAACTTCAAGAAGCAGTTCGCGGGCAACCCGGTGGCCGACTACGTCACGCCCGACCAGCTCAACCAGACCTTCTGGGTCAACCTGAAGGACCCGGCCCAGTCCGACGTTCTGGTGGAGAGCCTCTCCGGCGTCGCCGGTGTCGAGAACGTTGCGGACCAGCGCAAGTACCTGGACCAGATCTTCTCCGTGCTCAACGTGGCCAGCTACACGGCGATCGGGATCGCCGCGCTCATGCTGGTGGCGGCGGCGCTCCTGATTGCCACGACCATCCGTCTCTCCGCCTTCTCTCGTCGGCGCGAACTCGGAATCATGCGCCTGGTCGGCGCCTCCAACCGGTTCATCCAAACCCCGTTCATCCTGGAGGGCGTCTTCGCCGCCCTGCTCGGTTCGCTGCTGGCCGGCGGCGCGATCGTGGCGATTGTGAATTGGTTCGTGCAGGGCTACCTGGGCGCACGGCTGACGGGCTTCTCGCTCGTCGGGATCGACGATGCGCTGGTGGTGCTGCCGATCCTGCTTGTGGTCGGCGCGGTACTGGCCGCGTTCTCGGCGAACTTCGCCATCACCCGTTACCTCAAGGTCTGATCCCGCTCACGCGCTAGACTGATGGGCTGCCGGGCGTCCTGCCCGGCACACACGCATCACAATTCGAGGAGTAGCCGTGCCCAGGGAAAGTGGCGAGAAGGTCGTAGCGACCAACCGCAAGGCACGCCACGACTACCTCATCGAGGACACCTTCGAGGCCGGGATGGTGCTCAGCGGCACCGAGGTGAAGTCGCTGCGCGCGGGCCGGGCCTCGCTCGTCGACGGCTACGCGTTCATCGAGTCGGGTGAAGCCTGGCTCGACGCCGTGCACATTCCCGAATACACCGGCGGCAGTTGGACGAACCACCCGCCCCGGCGCAAGCGCAAGCTCCTCCTGCACAAGCAGGAGATCATCAAGATCAGCCACAAGACGAAAGAGGGCGGCTACACCCTCATCCCGCTCAAAATCTACTTCAAGGATGGCCGGGCGAAGGTCGAGATCGCCGTCGCCAAGGGCAAGAAGGAATACGACAAGCGGCAGGCCCTGCGAGAACGCCAGGACAAGCGCGAGTCCGACCGGGCCATTTCCGCCCGCAGGAACCTGGGCGACTGACTTCTCCGCGGGGGAGCGGAAATAGATCCGCACACACTTGTGTTGTACAGTGAAGGTCGCATCCGGGCCGAAAGGTTCCGGGTTCGAATTTGGAAACTCAACAGCGTGTGACAGTCACCCACTCCCGTGCCGACGGCCAGCCGACGGAACAGGGGAACCATGGGGATGATCGGTTTCGACATTGTTTGCGCAATTGTGAGAAGCGGGTCGAGGATGCAGGGTTATCTCGTAAACGATCTCTGCAAAACAATAAGTGCCAATTCAAAGCGCACTGACTTCGCTCTCGCTGCCTAAGCGAAAGCACTAACGAAGTCCGCCAGACCGGGAATGCTCTCTACCCGGATCCTGACGCCATTTAGAGAGATTGCTTCTACATTGAGCCGCGGGGTGTAGAGGGACTTAAACGAGGGCTGGGCTCGTCGGAATAGATGCCAGTGGCAAATTCCGGGGCCGAGTAAAACGACTTCACTGGATACACCCGTAGAAGGCATATGACCACAGCAGTGGACCGGGGTTCAATTCCCCGCATCTCCACAGGAGCAAGCGAAGAAGTGTCTCATGACATTTCTGGTGTCCTTTAGGAACACCGTGGCTTGTTCGTATCATTTGGGAGCTCCGAGAGGAGTCTTCCGATGGGGCGGCTGTCACGCACTGCTGAATTCCAGAATGAGGCCACCCATCGGGTGGCCTCATTCTTTTTCTGTGGGCAGCTGGACTGTCGGTGGGCTCCACTAATGTGGGGCCTCACTAAGGAGGTCCCATCTGAATCGCCGTCGTGAACCGTGACAGCCACACTCAATCCGTCCCATTACCCGACGGACGCCAGCTCAGCTGGGCAGAAATCGTGCGCGCCCTTAACACTGCGGACATCCCAGACGGAACGCCTTACCTCATCGACGACGACGGGGATCTGACCTTCGTCAGCCGGGTCAATGCCTATCTACTCGAAGCGACCAGGCAACGTGCCTACGCCGGCACCAGTCTGCGACAATCCCACGCTCCCACCCTCCGCAGGCTTCTGCTCTTCGTCAGAGAGATCCGCGGCCGGGTCGACCTCACCGCCACCCAACGGTCAGACCTCATCGCCTACAAAGAGAAGCGCAAACTCCAGCTCAGCCCCGGCAGCTGGAACGGCGAACTCTCCAACATCGCGAACTTCTTCGACTACGCCGTCAAAGCGGGCTGGATCCCCAGCAACCCCATCCCCAGGTGGGGCACGCGGGAACGGAACACGCTCGCCGATCGCGTCAACACGTACCGGCGAGAGCGATTTCTAACCGAGGCCCAGCTGCGTTTCTTCCTCGAAGCGGGCCTCCGCGGAGACCAGCCAGCCGACCCCGAGCTTCGACCCCGCTATGCGGAGCGCGATTATCTCACCGGTCTGTTCCTTGTCTCCACCGGACTCAGACGCGCCGAAGCGCGCCTCGTACTCGACTGCGAAGTCCCGGACGCCACGACCATGCACCCCACCGGCGTACACACCTTCAAGCGCACCGGCAAAGGCGGCGTCGAACGCGAAATCTGGATCACCGACGCACTCGTCGACACGGTCGACCTCTACCGCGCCACCGACAGAAACACCATCATCGAGAACGCCCAAGCCCGACTCCGCAAAAGCAAACGCGCCGGCGAACTTCCCATCGTCGACCAGACGGAGGACTCCCGCGGCAGACCCCTGCTCGTCATCGACGGCCTCCGCTGCCAACCGGAACGTCTGAGCGACACGCAACGCCAAAACGCCGTCTCCATACAGCCAGACGGCCCAATCACCCCGCTCGCCCTATTCGTCGTCGAAGGCGGACTTCCCCCGGCGATGCGCACCATCAACAACGTCTTTCTGGCGGCGGGTCAACGTCTGGCGAACTTGGATCACCCGGACCTGCCGCCCAGCCACATAGACGTCACGCCACACGTCATGCGGCACACCTTCGCGGTGCGAATGCTCGCCGGCCTCATGCGTAAAGGACGGGAAACCCACGACAACCCCTGGCACCTGCTCGCCTCACCCGAGATAACGATCCAGCAGCTTCTCGGCCACGCCGACATCAGCACCACCATCAACATCTATTTGTACGCAGCCGAACGCTACAACGACGCCCTCCCCGAAGCGCTGCGAGAAGCCGTGGCACGAAGCATCGGCCGCCCCGGAGGCCGCGCCCCACTCAACGCACCCGAATCGGACGACAATGACCCACGTTAACGCGCCGATCACGGTTGAACTGAAGAGCTACGGCCAGACATTTCGCCACACCATCGATCCGAACGATTTCGTGGCGCCTGCGCTGATGGCTCAGCTGGCAATCGCCTGGAAGGAGATCTCTCGAGAAGTCCCAAGTGCGACGAATGAGTTGTGTCAGGCGGTTCGTGGTTTCGGCCGTCACCTGGGCGAGCAACCGTTTGACTTGGGCACGTTGTCGAGCTTTCGCCTTGGCGCCCTGCGAGTCCGCCACCTCAATGCATGGGAGATGGATCTTTTCGCGAGGCAATCCGTCGAGCAGACGGACACTCGGTATCGCCACGCCGTTTACCTGTTCTCGCTCCTCCGTCGAATCGAGGACGATAACCCTGGAACACTCGATGCAGCGGTTGCGGACCGCGTCAGACGGCAGACCCGGCTGTCTCACATTCGACGTGAAGGAGACCCGGACCACTCCGACAACGAAGTGCGGCGCATTCGAAGTGCTGCACACAGGCTCGTCCACCAGGCTCTCCACGACCGCATCACCGACCCCGACTACCTTCCGAGACCCGACGTCATGGTTGCCCTGCATGTGCTCCTGTCGCTGGCAACCGGCGAGCCCCCAGAAGTCATCCGATCCATTACAATCGACCACATCATCGGCACGCCCATCGACGGGCATCGTGCAAGAAAACCACGCAAGAATGGCGGAGAGCTCGCCCGACTCGTCGAGATTCAGGCCGTGCAGTCCTACGCGGTAACGCTGACCAAGAATCGTTCAGGCCTTCGATACGAAGAAATATACGACCGCAATCTCGACCGGGCCGCCCACCGGACGCTTACCGCAATCCTGACTCTCACTGCCCACGCTCGGACGCTCACAGCCGAGCGAAGCCTGTGGATTGTCGCAGCAGGCAGCGGTGTCAAACAACTGCCATGGAATAGCGCTAGCGGCAACCTGGGGAAGTGGTACGGAGAGCACGTTCTTGGTTCGGCAGTATTGCGGCCCCATAAATACGCGCGACTACGCAAGGTGGTCCTCCGCAGAGAACAGATAGCGAATCCCACTCGATATCTGCGCGACGGGCGAAGGCACACCACCCGCACGCTGTTCGATCACTACACCAATAGCGCCGTTCTGCGCGCGGAGGCAGGGAAGCTAGTCGTCGAAGCGATCAGCGATTATTTCAACGCCGCCGTTGGACCCACCGTGATCACGCCCGACGCTGAAGCAATGATCCGTGCCGGACACCCCGTCGAGATACTTGATCCCGGCACAGCACTGTCACTATTCGGGGGAGAGCTTGACGGAGCACTCGCGGCCTGCCGCAACCCGGTCGATTCGCCATACGCCCCGCCAGGACACACGTGTCCCTCATCTCAAAGTGGTCAATGCTTCACCTGTCCCAACGCCATCATCACCCAGGAGCACCTGCCCGCCCTCATCCTCCTCGACGAAATCAGCGATCCGGAAAACGCAGCGGACGCGACGATTTGGCGTCAGGTCTGGGAACCGATACACCGATCCACCCGACGCATACTGCCGATGTTTCCAGCAAGCGCCGTACGAGACGCGGCCAGTCGAACGGGAGCCGTTCCAGTAGAACTCGGAATACGCAATGATCAGCGAGGAATCGATGAATAGAAGCCTGGCGAACGACCTCGCGAATCAAGACGGCCATTTTTTCTCGTCGGTGGACTACGTGCACGAGGCCCTGCCACTGGGATCGAGATTCGCCGATCCTATTTGGGATTTCAGCGAACTTGCACGGATGTCTCAGGGCTCCAAAGTCCTACATATCGCGAAGATTCCCGGCGAGTACGGTGTGACCACTCGGCATTTGCTGATGGTTCAGGGGCGCCCCACACACCCAGTCGTCCTGGAAAGCGGGATCATCGTATCCGCAAAGCCAGCACCCTTCGCGTCAATGATGGACCGGGCATACCTGATGAGAATGCTGGCGCGGTGGGGTACGGCCCGGAATCTCGACCGGTTTTCCGCATGGACCCAGAACGATTTGGATGATCTTCTGGCTGATCTCCGCGCGGGAAGCCATCGACCGGGCGGTAAGGCGGTCGGTGCGACGACTAGGGCGTGTCTCCTAATTCGTGTAACCAGATGGTGATGGCGCGGAGGACGACTCCTCCGCGGTAGGTGAGGGCGAGTTTGTCGTAGCGAGTGGC